>JAQULN010000029.1 GCA_028718575.1 Candidatus Krumholzibacteriia bacterium
GGGGGCGGCGGCGGCAGGTCCGGTTCGAGGTGCGCGGGCGCGTGATCGCGGCAGAGGACCGCGCGCAAGTCGGGCCGCTGCCGCCGGGCCTGGCGATACAGCGACCAACTGTTCACGCCGGCCAGATTCGCGTCCAACACGAGCACGTCGCAGGCGTACGCCGGGTTCGCGAGCCGCGCCAGCGCAGTGGGCCCATCGGGCGCTTCGTCGACTCGGTGCCCCACTTCCCGCAGCACCGTCGCGGCCTGGCGGCGCACCTCGGGATCGCCGTCGATGACCATGATCGAGCCGGCGCCATTCGTTGCGGGCAACGAAGCGCCGCCGGCCGCTGGCAACGGCGTGGCGTCGGCAGCATAGCGATGGATCGGCCAACCCAACCGGAACGTCGCGCCGCGGCCCGGCTCGCTCTCGAGTTCGACGTATCCCCGATGGGCGCTGACGATGCCGTAGACAGCAGCCAGGCCCAGGCCGGTGCCGCGGTCGACGTCCTTGGTCGTGAAAAAGGGATCGAAGATGCGGTCGTGCAGTTCCGGCGCGATGCCTTCGCCCTCGTCAGCCACGCTCAGCACGACGTACGTACCGGGCGCGGGCGCGCCGCGCCGCGCCGCTTCTTCACTCGTCAGTTCGACCGCCGCCACGGCGAGTTCCAGACGGCCGCCGCCGGGCATGGCATCGCGAGCGTTGGTGCAAAGGTTCAGCAGCGCCTGGCCGAGCTGAGCCGGATCGGCCGGGATCCGCGGCAAAGCAGGCGCTACCGCAACCCGAATCTCGATGTCATCACCCAGCAACCGCCGCATGATGTCCGCCTGTTGCCCGACCCAGTCGCCCAGGTCGATCCATTCGGTGCTCGGCAGCCGCTTGTGGCTGAACGTCAGTAGCTGCCGGACCACATCGCGCGCCTGCCGCCCCGCCCGGTTCATCGCCCCGATGTAACCGCGCGCCTCGCTGTCGCCGGGCAACACCGCGGCGAGCAAATCGGCGTACCCCAGGATGACTTGCAGGCTGTTGTTGAGGTCGTGCGCCACCCCTGCCGCCAGCTGCCCCACCGCTTCGAGCTTGTGCGCCTGTTGCAGACGCTCGGCGAGGCGCCGCTTCTCGGTGATGTCGCGCGCCGTCAACACCGCGCCGGTGAGCGTTCCGCGGTCGTCGTGTACCGGCGCGCCGCTCAGACGCAGCAGCGTGCCGTTGCGACAGACGACCTCGCCTTCCTGGGCTCTGCCGGTACGCAGCACCGCAGGAGCCGGACAGCCGACGCAGGGCTCCGCGCGGCCGGCGAACGCCGCGTGGCACACGTCGCCGGGCTGCGGCGCCTGGTTGGAGTAGCCGCGTGTGCGGCCGGCCCAGTTCGTCCAGACAACCCGCAGGTCGCGGTCGAGCAAGGTGACGTTGTCGGACATGCTCTGGATGACGAGGTCGAGATCGCGCGTCTTATCCTGCAGGGATCGTTGCTGCCGGCGCAGCCGCCAGCGCAGGCGGCCGATCACAACCGCGGCGGCAGCCAGCGACGCGGCAAGCCCGGCGGTCGACCAGACCAGCCAGGACGACCAGAGATGATGGTCAGCGAGGAGCGTTGCGGTCATCATGGTCTCGATAGTGCGCCGGCACCAAGCGAACGACCCGAACGGACACCCAGGCCTAGAATTATACAGAATGACAGCGCCTGGAGTAAAGATAAATTTATATAATATTAGTGCAAAGACGTATTCGGGAGCAGCTAGAAGGATCGAAGGTGACCGCTGGGCCTCGACAATGCGGTAGTGCCCCGACCATCCTGGCTGCCAGCGTGTAACCCCTTATTGCCGCAACAGCACCGCTTTAGCGATCATGCCGGCCATGGCGGGGTTTTCCTTAAGGCGACGTGTGGAGTAACCGTACCAGTCCTCGCCAAACGGAACGTAGACCCGCAAATGATGTCCATCTTTCAAGATCGCGCGCCGGGTTGTGTCCTTGACCCCCAGGAGCATCTGGAACTCGTACTGGTCGGGTTTGAGACCTTCGGCTTTGATCACCTGGCGGGCGTCGTCGAGCAGCGGATCGTCGTGGGTCGCAATGCCGCAGTACAGGCCGTTGCCGAGGATCAACCGCAAGAGCCGCTTGTAGCTGTCGCGGACCTCTTCGCGTCCTGTCCAGGCCAGGCTGCGCGGCTCCCGGTAGATGCCCTTGCACAGGCGGATCGAGGGGCGGTACTCCAAGTGGTCGCGCACGTCCTGCTCACAGCGATGGAGCATGGCCTGCAACACGATGCCGATGTTGTCGACGCCTTCGTCGCGGAGGCGGCGATACAGCCGCAGGGTCTTGTCCGTGTAGGGCGAGTTCTCCATGTCGATGCGCATGAACAACCCGTACTCGCGGGCCTTCAGCGCCAGCTCGCGGACGTTCTCGAACGCGAAGTCCTCGTCCAGGCCGAGGCCCAGACTGGTCGGCTTGATCGAGAGGTTGGCGATGCCCCGCAAGCCGTGCTGGTCGATCGCGTCGAGGACCTTGCCGCTTTCGCTCTTTTCCCTGACGGCGCGCTCACGGTTGTCGACGAACTCGCCCAGCACGTCGATCGTGGTCCAGGCTCCCTCGTCCCGGTGCATTTGCTGCGTGGCCGCGATCGCATCGGCCAGCAGATCGCCGGCGATATAGCGCCGGGAAATCTTGCGGATGATCGGGCGAGGGACCAGGGGCATGGCAGCCACGATGAGCTTGTTCAGCATGGAGCGTCACCAGCCTTGCAGAGCTTGTAGGTCTTGCGGTTCCGGGGACTTCCCAAGAAGGCGACCGGACCGTTCCACGCGCGAAAATATGGTTGCCCGAATCGCCGAGGGCAAACGCTGTTAAGATTCCGACAACCGGCGGCCGTTTCCACCGCGATCGCCTGCCGGCCCGTCCGGCGCGAAACGCCGAGGGTCAGCGGGCCGGCCCGGCCTTCTCGCCGGTCGCGGTCTTGTGCAGGTCGACCTTGACGTTCTCGGCCGCGGTCAGACCGGCGTAGTATTGTTGGAGGATCTCGAGCACTTCCGGCCGCGAGAACTCCGCCGGCACCGCGCCGCCTTCGGACAGCGCCTTGCGCAGCGCCGTGCCGCTCAAGAAGAGCCGATCGGCCTTGCCGTGCGGGCACGTCTTCATCGAGACCATGCCGCCGCACTTGTAGCACCAGAAGGTCCAGTCGATCGGCAGCATGCGGATCTCGAGCGCGCCCGCGGGAATCTCACTCCAGATCTTCTGGGCGTCGAACGGGCCGTAGTAGTCGCCGACACCGGCGTGGTCGCGCCCGATGATCATGTGCGTGCAGCCGTGGTTCTGCCGGAACACGCCGTGCAGCAGCCCCTCGCGCGGCCCGGCGTAGCGCATGTCCAGCGGATAGCCGCCACACAGCACGCTGTCTTTGACGAAGTAGCCGTCGACGAGGGCGTCGATGCAGGCCACGCGCACGTCGGCCGGGATGTCGCCCGGCTTGAGCTTGCCCACGAGCTGGTGGATGAACAGGCCGTCGGAGACCTCGAGGGCGATCTTGGCCAGGTACTCGTGGCTGCGATGCATGGGATTGCGCAACTGCAGCGCCGCGATGCGCGACCAACCGCGCTCGGCGAAGATGCGGCGCGTCTCGGCGGGTCGCAGGTACAGACCCGCGAACTCGGTCGGGAAATAGGATTCGCTGAGCACCTTGACCGGTCCGCCCAGGTTCACCGGCGGTTGGGCCATGACCATCTGCACGCCCGGGTGCGCCGGGTCGGCGGTGCCGAACACCTGCCGGCACTCGAACTCGGCGTCAATCTCGTAGCGGTCTTGCACCCGCATGGTCGCTATCAACTCGCCGGTGTCGCCGCTCAAGAGCGCGATCTCGGCGTCGTCTTTGAGACTCACGGCGAACTCGCGGCTCACCGACAGCGTGATCGGAATGGGCCAGAACACGCCGGCCGCGGTGCGCATGTCGCGGCAGACGCCGTCCCAGTCGGCGCGGTTCATGAACCCCGCCAGCGGGGTGAAGCCGCCGTTGCCGAGCATGATCAGATCGCCGGTCTCCCGGCTGGACATCGTCCACTGCGGCAGGGACGCGCCGCGAGCCAGTTCCGCGTCGCGGTCCGGTCCTGCCAGAAGCAAGGGCCGCAGAGTGTCGCTGCCGTGAGGGCGGATGAGGTCAGTCATGGCCGATCCTTTCGCGGGCCGAAACATCGGTGACTTGGCGGAGCGTAAGCTAGCTGGTGCGCCATCGGAGAGCAAAGAATAGGTGGCGTACCAACGCCGGAGCCCCCCTACCAACAGGGGGGCTCCGTGGTGCGCTCGCGTCGGCGCGCGGTCGGTACGCCGGGGCGCTGCGGCGATTAACGGAAGCTGCTCTTGAGCTGGCTCCAGTTGATCTGCTCCGCGGAAACGGCCAGACACTCCTCGTTCAGCGGCGAGAGGCTGCTGCGCGGATCCGGCGTGTCGACGACGAAATCCGTGGCGTTGTCATCGGTGTCCAACATGCCGCCGCTGAGCCGGACGGCGGCCGTGGTGATCGACAGCACGCCCGTCGCGCCGCTGCCTTCCCAGCAATTTGCGGTGCCGTAGGCGACCTTGTCGACCAACGTGCCTGGGGTCTCCGAGCCGCAAGGCACGTTGGCGTTCAGCGCGTTGAAAAGGCCGACTTTGCCGTTGGTGCCAGAGGCGTTGATGGTGCACGCGAAGTCCGCCGGGGGCAGATTCGCACCGCCGGAGCTGGGATTGCCACACGCGATCAGCAGGTAGGAGCAAGGCGGGATCTGCGTGCCATCGGGGAAGATGAAGTAGTTGCTGGTGCTGCTGCCCCAATTGCCGGTGGCCGAGCCGTATTCGAGGGCCCAGCCGCTGATGTCCACGGTGTCCTCGCTGAAATTGAACAGCTCGACGAAGTCCTGGTTGTACGAGGCGTCCGGATTCGTCGAACCGCCGCCGCCGTACACCTGGCTGATGCGGACGTTCGGCGAAGATCCCCACGCAGCCGTGGACAAGGCCAGCACCGCGATCACAGTTAGCATGATTCTCATGGCACACTCCTAGGCGGCGCGCACACTTGGTGCGCTCGTTTAACAGATACAGCGGACCGATCACCACAACGGCCCGACTTACCCAAATCTACACTGATAAGATTATACGGCAAATAGAGTGCTAAGGAATATAAAATTAGACTTTTTCGGCGAATTTTATTCGTTCTTGGCTTCCAGGGCGTTTGTCTTGTCCACGATCCGCGCGGCGAGCGCTTGTTCCCCCCTGGCCTCCGCCTGGTGTAACAGGCTCCTTACCAAGGGGATAGCGGCCCCCGCCAGGGCGACCCCCACCAGGAACGCCCAGAGGTCGCGCATCGGTTCGGTGGCCGGCCAGATTCGCGTTCCCAGCCAGACTCCGGCCAACAGCAGCAACAACGGCAAGCCGTAGACCAAAAAAGACGCTTTCAGGACCGCGCCGCCCGGTACCGCGACCCGGACCTGATCGCCGACCGCGACCCCGATCGAGTCCACGACTTCCAGCAGGCGGCGGTCGTCGCTCGCGGGGCGGCAAAGCACGCTCGCGGGACAACCCTCGCAGTGATCGCCGGCCACCAGGCGGACCAGCGCGCGCGCGGACCGGCCATCGCCCGCCGGCGTGACGGCCAGCACCACGCCTTCCTCGATGAGCGATTCGCCCTGATGGACAGGTTCCATGGACCGCTTCCTTGGTCGCGGCTCAGTCGGCGCCAGTCGCGGGCGTCTGCCCGGCGGCGCCGCCCGCGCCGGCTGCCGGCGCCGTCAATGCAGCCAGATCCTGCTTGGGATGCAGCCACCCGATCGCATGCGTCTTGCATTTCTCGATGGGGATGACGTGCGGATCGAGCTTCGCATAGTCGATGACAGCCAAGCTGTCGACCATCGAGATGGCGCCCTGGCTGTTGCGCGCGCAGATGCCGCAGCCGGTGCAGGCCACGTCGCAGACTTCCTTGGCGCGCTTGGGGTCGTCGTGGCTCTTGCAGAACACGAAGAACTCGCGATCGATCGGATGCAGCTCGAAGAGGTCGCGCGGACACGCCTTCACGCAGGCGCCGCAGGCCGTGCACAGGTCGTCGAACACCACGGGCAGACCATCGGGACCCATTTCCAAGGCGCCGAAGTTGCACACCGCCACGCAATCGCCGCCGCCGAGGCAACCCCACTGGCAGGCTTTGCCGCCGCCGGAGACGAGGTCTTGCACCGCGCAGCTCGTCGGGCCCTCGTAGTGCGCTTTCTGCCGGGCCAGCGCGGCGGTGCCGCGGCACATCAGGCGCGCGACGTGCCGTATCGCCGTGGTGGCGTCGACGCCCATGATGCGGGCCAGACCGTTGATCGTGTCCTGGCCGCCGACCGGGCACTTGTTGATCGGCGCGCCTTCGAGCACGACTGCCTCAGCGTAGGCGTTGCAACCCGCATAGCCGCACGCGCCGCAGTTGGCGCCGGGTGTGGCGTCCAGCGCCAGACCGATGCGCGGGTCTTCCTGAACGCGCAGCTTCTTGTCGGCGATCGCCAGGGCGGCGGCGAAGAAGATGCCGAGACCTCCCATGGTGAGCAGCGAGTAGGCGAAAGCGGTCATGTCAGCGTCCTCCTAGCTGGCCATCCCGGCCGTGCGGTCGTCCGCGGCGGTGTCGGGTCACTCGTCCACGAGATAAACTCCGAGACCCGAACTGTCGTGCCGGTTGCCGCCGGCGTCGATGATCAAGCACTCCACACCGGACAGGCTCTCGATCAGGTCCATGCCCTCGTGCGGCCCCAGCACGAACACCGCCGTAGCCAGCGCGTCGGCCAGCGCACAGTTGTCGGCCAGGACCGTGACGCTCTGGCAGCCGCGGGCCGGTTCGCCGGTGCGCGGGTCGAGCAGGTGATGGTAGCGCCGGCCGTCCTGCTCGAAGTACTGCTCGTAGTCGCCGCTGGTCGCCACCGCGCGATCGCCCGGCGACAGCGCCGCCACGAGCGCGCCGGGCAGCCGCGGATGTTGAACACCAACCCGCCAGGGGCGGCTGCGGCCGCGGATCTCCCCGCCGGCGTTGACCAGCGCCGTGGCCATCTGGCGCGACTCGAGCACGGTTAGCGCGCGATCCACCGCGTAGCCCTTGGCCCAACCTCCAAAATGGAGCATATCCGGGGCGTTTTCAAGGTCGGCGACCGCCGACGGCAGGCCAAGCGCGGCCAGACGCGCCACCTCCGCTGCCAGCGCCTCCGCCGGCGGCACGCGCGGTTCGCCGCCGTCGAATCCCCAGAGCGCCAGCAGGGGCCCGACGCGCGGATCGAAGGCGCCGCCGCTGAGGTGCAAGACGCGCAGCCCCAGTTCCAGCAACGCGCGCTGTTCTTCCAGCCGCGCGGCGGGCGGGGTCTGCAGTGGCGGCGGCAGGTGGCGGGAGAACAGCGAATCGACGCGCGCCACCTCGGCAAGGGCCGCTTGCGCGGCCAGCGCGGCCGCCTCGCGCTGTTCGGGGCGGCTCGCGTCCGGCAGCGTGATCTCGACCAGCGTCCCCATGGCCGGGCGCGCGAACAGCAGTTCCGCCTCGCTCCCGCCCTGGCGCAAGCGGCTGACCGCGTAGCCCATCCCGAGGCACACGACCAGGACCAGGAGACCAGTGCGCAGCGAACCGAGGCTATGCTCGGCGTGATGAGATTCCGTCGTCACGACCTCAGGCCGTCTCGATGCGCAAGATCAGGCGGTTGGGCGCGCACGCGATCAACTCACCCGGCTGCGCGATGATTCCTTGTCGCCGGCACGTCGCGTGGCGGCAACTGGCGGCGGCCACGCGCGCGCCGTGCCCATCCACGACGATCGCGGTGCGGCCGGCCGGACCGCTTCGCTCGAAGCGGTGCGAGCGTCCGTCCAGCGCGACGCGGTCCTGCACGCCGCGCTCGGTCTCCACAACCAGCACGCGGCCGCGGCCGAAGCGGTCGGGGCGGTCCTCGAGCCGGCAGCTCACGGCCACGGCGGCCTCGCGTCCCTGCAGCTTCGCGCGCAGCTGCAAGAGCCGCGCGCCGAATCCCGAGGCGGGGTCCAGCACCAGGCCGCCCTGCTGCAGCATCAGATCGGCAGGCAACCTGTTCGGCAGCGAGGCCACCTGCACGGTGAACATCCGCCGCTCGTCGCGCGTGTAGCGGTCGGCGCCGGCGCGCAGGGCGCTCGCCGCCGCGGCGCGCCACGCCGGCGCGGCGTCCAGAACCGGCGCCGGCAGGCGGCTGCCGTCGAGGGCCAAAAAAGCCGCCAGGGCGTCGCGCACGAGGACCTCGTCGGCAGGCAAGAATCCGTGCAGCACGACGCGCCGGCCCGCGCCTGCGCCCGTTCGTCCGCCGAGCTTGAAGCCGGCGCCGAACGCCGCGCCGCCGAGGACCGCTGTCATGAGGAAGGAACGCCGGTTCAGCATCGAACTCTCCTTTGGCTGACCCCGCCGCCGGCGCGCCGGCGCAAGGCTGATCGACACACGGCTAGAACTTCATGCCCGCGAAACCCATGAAACCGAGGGCCAGGGTTCCGGCGACAACCATCGTGATGCCGGCGCCGCGCAAGGAGCGCGGAATGTCGGCGAGTTCGAGTTCCTCGCGAATCCCGGCCATCAGCACGATGGCCAGGGTGAAACCGACGCCCGCGCCGAGCGCAAAGACCAGGCTCTGGAAGAACGAGTAATGGCGCATGGCGGCGAAGAGGCACAGCCCCATGATCGCACAGTTGGTGGTGATCAAGGGCAGGTAAATGCCGAGGGAGCGGTAGAGCGGCTTGCTCACCTTCTTGATGACCATCTCGACGAACTGCACCAGCGAGGCGATCACCAGGATGAACGACACCGTCTGCAGGAAATCCAACCCCAGCGGCGCCAGAATGTACTGCTGGATCAGGAACGTCACCATGGCGGCCATGACCAAGACGAAGGTCGTGGCCATGCCCATGCTCGTGGCGGCGCTGAGCTTGCCCGAGACGCCGATGAACGGGCAGATGCCGAGAAACTGGCTCAACACGAAGTTGTTGATCAGGGCCGCGGTCAGGAAGATCCCGAAGAGTTCCATCGTCAGACCCCCTTCGCGGCGGCAGCCAGCCGGGCGGCCCGCAGTGCCGCCTCCTCGTGCCGGTGGTTGAATTTGTTGTAGATGCCCAGCATCAGGCCGAGGGTCAAGAAGGCGCCGGCCGGCAGGATCATCACGATCCAGGGCACGTACTGATGCGGCATGACCTGGACGCCGAAGAGCGTTCCGTTGCCCAGCACCTCCCGAATGCCGCCCAGCGTGGTCAGCGAGGCGGTGAACCCGAGACCCATGCCCAAGGCGTCGATGATCGCCCGCCCGGGATTGTTCTTTGACGCGAAGGCCTCGGCGCGGCCCAGGATGATGCAGTTGACCACGATCAGCGGGATGAACGCGCCCAGGCTCTTGCTCATCTCCGGGAACTGCGCCTTCATCGTCAGGTCGACGATCGTCACGAAAGTGGCGATGACCACGATGAAGCTGGCGATGCGCACCTGGCCCGGGATCAGCTTGCGCAGGAGCGAGATCATCAGGCTCGCGCAAGTCAGCACGAACGTGGTCGCCAGCCCCATGCCGACGCCGTTGATCGCCGAGGTCGTGACCGCCAGCGTTGGGCACATGCCCAGCAACTGGCGCAGAACCGGATTGTGCTCCCAGAGTCCCTTGGCGAACTCGGCGTTGATGGTCATCTGCTTGCTCACAGCGTCCCTCCCTGAGCGGCCAGCAGCGCGTCCAGCTTCAGAACCGCGGCGTTGACGATGTCCACCACCGCTTGCGAGCTGATCGTGGCGGCGGTGATCGCCTGGACCTCGCCCGGTCCCAGATCGCTGCGCGGTCGGCCCTTGACCACCTTGAGGTCGCCGGCGGCGCTCAGGTGGCGGCCGCCGCCCCAGGCGAAGAATTGCAGCGGGAAGTTCTTGCTGTCGTCGACCTCCGGCCCGAGATCGCGGTCGGCGCTGCCGGCGAGCGCGCGCTCGTGCTCGGCGCGCAGCCGGATCCAGGTGCCGAGGCCCGGCGTTTCCGAATCGGCGAGCACCCGCAGCCCGCAGACGTGCCGGCGCTCGGGATCCAGCGCGATCATCAAATCGATCTTGTCCTGGAAACCGATGCCGGCATGGCGCAACACCCAGCCTCTGACCTCGCCGTTCGCAGTGATCCGCCAGGCGACGAGGCCGTCCCGGTCGACCACCTGTTCGGCGTCGCCGCCGGGGACGAGAAAGCCGATCGCCTCGTCCCGCGCGCGGGCCTGGTTCGCCTGGATCAGCGGATCGGCCCAATCGTTGACCAGCGACAGCGAGCCGCCCGAGAACATGCCCACCGCCACCAGGGTCACCAGCATGTGCAGCGTTGTCTTCATCGCTTCGCTCCGTAGATGGTCGGACGCGTGGCGCGGTTGATCAACGGCACGGCGGCGTTGGCCAGCAGGATGGCGTACATGACGCCTTCGGGCAAGCCGCCGAACAGACGGATCATGATGGTCAGCAACGCGATGCCCAGCCCGAAGATCCACTGGCCGCGGTGCGTCAACGGACTGCTCACGTAGTCGGTGGCCATGAAGACCGCGCCGAACAGGAAGCCGCCCGACAGCAGGTGGAACAGCGGCGACGGCCCGACACCGGCCAGATGGAAGAGGCCGCCGAACAGCGCGCCTCCGGCGAGCATCGAGACGATGATGTGCCAGCTTGCGATCCGCGTCGCGACCAGGATCACGCCGCCCAGGAGGATCGCCGCCGCGCTGGTCTCGCCGATGCAGCCGCCGATGTTGCCGGCCAGCAGCCGCTCGGTGGCGAGGTCGGCGGGGAACTGGCTCGGGTCGCCGAACTTGAGCAGCCCGAGCGGCGTCGCGCGGCTCACGGCGTCGACGCGCGCGACCGCGGTGGACCAGTCGGTCATGCCGGCCGGGAAACTGGCCTGCAAGAAGGCGCGTCCGACCAGCGCCGGGTTGAACGTGTTATGGCCGAGGCCGCCGAAGACCGCCTTCCCCAGGCCGATCGCCACGACGCCGCCCAGCGCGGCGTGCACCGGCGAGAACCCCGGCGGCACGATCATCCCCAGCAAGAGGCCGGTCAAAAACGCGCTGCCGTCGCCGACGGTGTCGGGCCGGCGGCTCGCGCGATTGAGCACCCACTCCGTGCCCACGGCGCCGACGATCGCGCCGGCGACCGGCGCCAGCACGCCCGGGCCGAAGTGGTAGACGGCAACCGCCAGGCAGGGCAGCAGCGCGGCCGTCACCAGCCACATGATGCGGGCCGTGCTCCAGCCGAAATGGACGTGCGGCGAGGTCACCAGATGGAGATTGCCCTCGCTGACGGCCGGCAGTTCCGATCCCGTGCCGGATGGATTGGCCATGGGTCAGCGTTCCTTCCGCGGCAGGTTGCGGACGTTCTTCTTGCCGAGGCGCAGGTACTGCACCAGCGGCTTGCGGGCGGGACACGTGAACGCGCACGTGCCGCATTCCATGCAGACTTCGATGCCGAGATCGCGCGCGGCCTCCCAGCGCTGCAGCTCGGCGAGGCGCGCCAGCCGGCTCGGCAGCAGGTTGACCGGGCAGGCTTCCGCGCACTTGCCGCAGTTGAGGCAAGTGGTCTCGGGCGGTTCCTTCAGCTCGCGCTCCGACAGCACGAGGATGCCGCTGGTGGCCTTGACCACCGGCGCGTCGAGGCTGTAGGCGGCGAAACCCATCATCGGCCCGCCGACCACGACGCGGCGGGCGTCGGCGGTCGCACCGCCGCAGAAGGCGATCACGTCGCGCAAGGGCGTGCCGATCGTCACCTGCAGGTTCTTGGGTTCCTTGACGCCAAGGCCGCTCACGGTCAGGACGGCCGTCCGCGGCACCTCGCCCAGGATCACCGCGTCGCGGATCGCCAGCGCCGTGCCCACGTTCTGGATGACGCAGCCCACCTCCATGGGCAGCGCGCCCGGCGGTACCTTGCGGCCCACCGCGGCGTCGATCAGCATCTTCTCGCCGCCCTGCGGATACTTGGTCTTCAGTTCGAAGACCCGGATCGCGGCCTGGCGCTTGACGATCGCCTCGCGCATGACGCGGATAGCCTCGGGCTTGTTGTTCTCGATGCCGATGCCCAGGTTGACGTTCTCGCCCAGCGTGCGGCCGATCAAGAGAATGCCCTCGACGATGTCGTCGGGACGCTCGAGCATGAGACGATAGTCGCGCGTCAGGTAGGGTTCGCACTCGGCGCCGTTGATGATCATCCAGTCGATGGGCTTGTCCGCCGGCGGACTCAGCTTCACAGCGGTCGGGAACGCGGCGCCGCCCTGGCCCACGATCCCCGCCTCGCGCACCCGCTCGATGATCTCCGGCCCGGTGACGGTGTTCAGATCCAGCGGCGGCAAGAGCAGCGGCGCGCTGGTCGGCGGCGCGGCGCCCTCGGCGACCTTGTCCGCCGGCAGCGGATCGGGCTCGCCCGGCTGCACCACCAGCATGTCGGCCGTCGTGCCGCCGACGACGGGTCCCTTCACGAGCTTGACGACCTTGCCGCTGACCGGGCTGTGCACGGGCGCGGAGATGAAGCCGGCGGCGGCGGCGAGCACCTGGCCCTGGCGCACGTAGTCGCCCTTCTTGACCAGGGGGCTGGCCGGTTTGCCGAGGTGCTGGCCCATGGGCACGAAGATCTCCGCCGGGACCGGCATCAACTCCAGGGCCTTGTGTTCGGTCAGTTCTTTGTGCTCGGGGGGATGCACCCCGCCCCGGAAGCTCCGCAATGGCATGCCGGGAAGCTCCTCATCGAGGGTCGGACGCTGGTCATGGCGGTCTGGCGGCGAAAATAAGCCCTTCGCTTTGGCGGAGTCAAAGGATTGCTTGCTTGAGGTCTTCGGCCCCCGGCGTCGCCGCCGACAACAGTCCAAACCCGGGTCCCCGGCCGCCGCCGGGGGCCGTTATTGTATGTCGCCGTTCAGCGCTCGAGGATCGCTCGTCCTGTCGGCCAAGCCTCTGTCCTTGACGCTGCGGCCGGCCGCTGTTTTGATCAGACTCGTTCCTAGTTGTCATGACCGCGCCGAAGCGGGAGGTGTTGCGATGCGCCGCGTTGGACGATCGATGGTCATTGCAGGCATGCTGGTTCTGGCTTGGCCGGTCCACGCCGCCGTGTCCGGGGCCGACGCGAAAGGCACCCTGAGCTACGACCGCTTCGAGCGATCCGCGGTCTGCGCCAGTTGCCACGTCGACATCTACCAGCAGTGGACCCAGGCCATGATGAGCCAGGCCTTCACGCACCACTGGGACGAGATCGAGTACTTCGAGCTGGCGGTCGAGCACGCCCGCCGCGACCCCGCGCTGCAAGAGGCCGTCGACGGCTGCAACGGCTGCCATACACCGATGGCGTATCTGGCCGGCGACCTGCCGCCGCCCAGGCCGAGCGAGGGCAGCCGCGCCAACGAATCGGTCAACTGCGACGTCTGCCACACGATTACCGGCTTCGCCGGCGCCACCCCGTTCAACTTCAACTGGATCATCGAGCCGGGCCGCACGAAGTACGGCAACAAACCCGGGCTCGTCTCGCCGCACCACGACACCGCCGAGAGCGACTTCATCAAGAGCGCCGAGTTCTGCGGCACGTGCCACAACGAGCAGAGCCCGTACGGCGCCTGGGTGAAATCGACCCAACTGGAGTGGGCCGCCGGCCCTTACGCCGCCGAGGGCGTCCCCTGCCACCGGTGCCACATGCCCGCCGCCATGGGGCGCAACGCCAAGATGGCCGAGGAAGGGCTGGTCTCGC
>JAQULN010000030.1 GCA_028718575.1 Candidatus Krumholzibacteriia bacterium
GAAGAGCAGATGCAGCCGCGCGCGGAGGCTCGGCGCCGGTCCCAGGAAACGGTGGCTATCGGCGCGTAGATGGTCGAGCATGGCTCCGTCCCGTTTGGCCGGCGAAATGACGAATGCCTGCCATCAGGTTTATCCGCGACGGCGGGTCGTGGCAAGCGACAAAGTAACGAGGGGCGGCTGGCGCCGGCGGGCGCGGCGACGACCCGCGATGGGCAGCGCGGCGATCCGAAGGGAAGCACTCACCCGATGTGGTGGCTCAAGCGACTCCTGCTGGCAACGCCCGGCTTCACCAGCCTGTGCCGCCGGCTGACCCGGCGGCACGTCCGGGTGTTCATGTACCACCGCTTCCGCGACGACGCCGGCGCCGGCGAAGGCATGCGGGCCTCCGTGTTCCGCCGACAGTTGCAGGTGGTCCTCGCCGGGCACGCGGTCTGGACGCCTGATCAGCAGCTTCGCGCGCGGGCGGGGGAGGCTGTCCCGGGCGCCTGCCCCGTCGTCATCACGACGGACGACGGCTATCGCGACTACTACGAGGTGGCGTTTCCGATCCTGCGCGAGCTGGGCGTCCCGGCGACTCTGTTCGTGACGACGGGTTTCGTCGACGGGTCGATCTGGCTGTGGTGGGACAAGCTGCGGCATCTCGGCGAGCGCGCCCCCGCGGTGGTGAGCGAACTGGAGGTGGCCGGGCAGCTCGTGCCCCTGGACTTCCGCGGCCCGCAGCAGCGGCAGCAGACCGTGCGCTTTTTGATCAATCGCGGTCGTTTCATCGCCGACGCGGAGAAACGCCGTATGCTCGACCGGCTGGCCGCCGCTTTGCAGGTGGAACTGCCGGCCCAGCCGCCCGCTTCGGCGAGCGCCGTCACGTGGGAGCATATTCGCGCAATGCACCAGGCAGGCCAGGTGTTCGCGCCGCACTCGGTGACGCACCCGATCTTGACGCGCATCGAGCCGACCGCGGTCGACCGGGAAATCCAGGCCTCGCGCGACCGGCTCGCGGAGATCCTGGGCGATGCCGGCCGAGTGTTCGCCTATCCGCAGGGCGGGCCCAGCGACTTCGATGCGGACGTGAGCCGGCGCGTGGCCGCGGCCGGTTTCGCCGGCTGCTACCTCGCGTATCAGGGACCGGCGCTCGACGACGATGCCTTTCAGTTGCCGCGCTATTGCGCCGGCGAGTGCATGACGACGTTTCGCTGGGCGCTCTGCGGTGCCGAGTTCCTGGGCAATCGCCTGCGGCGCAAGTTGGGACTGGCGATCACGCCCGGCCAGGGGTACTGGTACGGCGCCGAACCGGCGCCCTGAAAGGAGCACCGATGCCTGGCATCGTGGCCCGCGTCGGCGGACCGCCCGTCCCGCCGCACGAAACCGAGGCCGTGCTCGCGCCGTTGCGGCATTTTGCGTTCTACGAGAGCGCCGCAAAGTCGTGCGCGAACGGCTGGCTGGGCTGGGTGGGGATCGGCCGGGCCGCTTGCCGGCTCGACCGCGACGATCGGTCGGGGCGCGTGGTGGTCTATCACGGCGACGCCGCCGAACGCCGCGACGACGCGCAGCGGCGTTCCCGCGCGGAGGATATCGCCGCGCTGCTCGGCAAGGGCGCGGCGGAACTGGCGAGGCGTCTCGGCGGATCGTTCGCCGCCGCGAGCTTCGATCCGGCGAGCGGCGAGTTCCACTGCGCGACCGACCGGTTCGGCCACCATCGCGTCTACTATTGCCAGGTCGGCCCGACGTTGTACGTGGTCTGCGAGCTGAAGGCGCTGCTCGGCTGGCCCGAGTTGCCGGCTGCCCCCGACCCGGACGCGCTGCGCGATCTGATCAACTACGGTTACCCGCTCGGCGACCGCACGTCGCTGGCCGGGGTCAAACTCCTGCAGCCCGCCTCGCAGCTCAGCTTCTGCGACGGCGTCTTGCGCGTGGGGCGGTACTGGCAGCCGCGGTACGAGCCAGTCGAGGGCGACGACGAGGAACTCGCCGCCGAGGGCCACCGCCTGTTCTGCGAATCGTATGCAGCCAAGACCGCCGGCGCGGCGCGCCTGCTCGTGCCGGTCTCGGGCGGGCTCGATTCACGCTTGCTGCTCGCACGCGCCCGCGCCGAGGGCCAGGAGATCTTCGCCTATACCTACGGACATGCCCGCGCCCGCGAGGCCGCGGTGGCGTGCGAGGTGATGCGGGCGCTTGACGTTCCGCCCCGGCACATCGTGACCGACGATTTCCCCGGCGCCGTGGATGCGGTACGGCGCGCCACCTGGTTCGGCGAGGGTATGGTCAACGCGACGATCGCCCAGCTCGCCATGCTGCTGGACAAGTTCGCGGCCGAGCCGCGCAGCTCCCTGTACATCAACGGCATCTACGGCGGGCCGACGAACTTCAGCAACGGTTATCACAAGCCCAACGAACTCGTGCCCGACATGCCGCGCGCCGAGAAGGTGGCGCGCATCGGCGCGACGATGTTCTCGCATTTGCTGCATACCGCGCAGAACTACCGCAAGCTGACGCCGGCGTTCGCGCGCGACTGCGACCAGGCGTACGACCGCGAGATCGACCGGCTCCTGGCCGACTACGAGGACGTGTCGCCGCTGTTCGGCCACCAGAAGGACGCCTTCTACATCGACAACCGTCTCTGCCGGTTCATGAACCAGGTCGATCTCAATCGGTACTACTGGGATGAGGTCATTCCGCTGACTTCCACCGCCTTGTACGATTTCTACCTGCGATTGCCCGACCGCGTGAAGTTCGGCCGCTTGCTGCACAAGCAGATGCTGGCCCGTTACTACCCCCGCGCTGCCGCCGCGCCGGTGTTCAGCTCCGGCATCTCCGTCACCGATGAACTCGCGGGGCGCCCGGCGCTGCGGCCGGGCCGCTTACAGGCGCGGGCCGGGAGGGCGCGGGAGATTTTGCGGCGCCTGACGCTGGGCCGCTACAATCCCCCCGACCCGGGCGATTTTCGCAGTCACGATTACCATTATCGCCGCAATCGGGTCTTGATGGGCTTCTACGACTCGGTGCTGGGCGACGAGCGGCTGCTGGCGGATGCGTATTTCGACCGTACCGTCGTCCGTCGCTATCTGCGCCGGTTCCGGATCGGGGTGCAGCATGCCGGCACCCTCGCGACGATCATGGCCTGGGAACTCTGGTTGCGCCAGCTCAACGCGCGCCGCTGGGATGTCTGACGCCACCGCAATCACCTGACGAAACTCGGATCACCACGATGGCCACGGTCGGCACCGAAACCAAGCTCCTCGCCCGGCACTCGTCGGTCTACGCCCTGGGCACCATGCTCCAGCGGTTGAGCGCGATCCTGCTGCTGCCGATTTATACCACGTACCTGTCGCCGACCGACTACGGGGTCAACGAACTGGTCGGCCTCGCCGTGAACGTGATCGGCATTCTGGTGGCCACATCGATCGCCTCGGCGGTCTTCAGGTTCTACTTCGACTACGATGATCCCCGGCAGCGCAACGCCGTCATGAGTACGGCCGTCCTGACCCTGGGCGCCGTCGGCCTGGCGGCGCTCGCGGTGTTTCTGCCCCTTGCCGGCGTGTTGGCCGATCTCATCCTGGACGATGTCGGACTGGCGCACTTCTTCATGATCGCCTTGGCGTCGCTCTGGTTCCACACGGTCAACAACGTGTCGTTCGCCTGGTTGCGCGCGAACCAGAAGTCGCTGCAGTTCGTCGGGGTCTCCCAGACGAGCTTCGTGGTGACCGTCAGGTTGAACATCTACTTCATCAAATGGCTGCAGCTCGGCGTGCTGGGCATCCTGCTTTCGACGTTGATCGTGAGCGTCCTGCTGTTCCTGGTGCTCACCATCCCGCTCTTTCTGCGCATCGGCCTGCGCTTCGACCGGTCGATCCTCGGCGCCATGTGGACGTTCGGCTGGCCGGGAATCTTCGGGCAACTCGGCGGCTTTGTCGTGCACGTGTCGGACCGCCTGTTCTTGAAGGCCTACTGCAGCATCGCCGAGACGGGGATCTATTCGCTCGGCTACCGCTTCGGCACCCTGCCGAGCCAGTTCATCTCCGAGCCCTTCAACCAGACCTGGATGCCGCGGCGGTTCGAGATCGCCAAGGAGCCCGGCAGCGAAGACATTTTCGGCCGCATCTTCACCTACTATCTCTGCCTGATCTCGTTCGCCGGCCTGCTGGTCGCCGGCCTGACCGCCGATATCTTGCGCCTGATCGCCGACTCGCGGTACTGGGCGGCCGCGTCGGTGGTGCCGGTGATCGTGCTGGCCAATATTATTTTCACGTTCCACTACCACTTCAACATCGGGCTGCTGCTGACCAAGAAGACCAAGCAGCTCGCGGCCATCAATGTCCTGAACGCGGTCTTCGTGCTGGGCTTGAACTGGCTGCTGATCCCCCGCTACGCGATCATGGGGGCCGCGGCCGCCACCTTGATCGCCTTCGTGGCCAAGGCGGCGATGACCTTCTTCCTCGGCCGGCGGTATTACCGGACGCGTTTCGAGGGATGGCGAGCCGTCAAGCTCCTGGTGGTTTCGGCGGCTGTGTTCTTGGCGGTTCAGCGGCTGCATCTCGATCCGCCCCTGCTCGCCTTGGCGGTCAAGGGCGTGATCATCACCGCGGCGTATCCGTTGCTGCTCGTGGCGCTGCGTTTCTTCACGCCGGACGAGCGGGCGCGGGCACGCAGCCTGTTGCACGGCCGGCTGGGACGCCGCCGCCGGGCAAGCGGGTAGTCGGCAGGCCGCGCGGCGGCCTTGCTCCGGGGGTGGTCATGAGCGGACAGCGAAAGGTTCTCGGCATCGTGGGCGGCATGGGGTCGGTCGCAACCGCGCACCTCTTCCAGCGCCTGGTTGCGTTGACGCCCGCCCGCACCGACCAGGACTACGTCGAGGTGGTGCTCCACAACAACAACCGTGTGCCCGACCGGACGCGCGCGTTGCTGGGCACCGGTCCGGACGCCCGGCAGGAATTGCTGCGCTCGTGCCGGCTGCTCGACGCGGCCGGCGTCGATGTGATCATCATCGCGTGTTTGACGAGCCACGCGTTCCTCGACGATCTGATCCCGGTGACCAGGGCGCGCATCATCGACGCCGTCGCCGAGACGGCCCGCTTCTGCCGCCGCGAGTGGCCGGACCGCCGCTGCGCGGGCGTGCTCGCGACGACCGGCTCGCTGCTGAGCGGCATCTTTCATCGCGCTTTTACACAGGAGGGGCTGACGATCATCCAGTTCGACGACGCCGACCAGGAGCACTTCTTTATGGAGCCGGTGTACGCCGAGTGGGGTGTCAAGGCCGGCCACACCACGGGTTTGGCGCGGGAGAGATTGGTCGCGGCCGGCCGTGAACTGGCGTCGCGGGGCGCCGAGATGGTGATCGCCGGCTGCACGGAAGTGCCGGTGGTTGTGCGCCCAGAAGATCTCTCGGTCCCGCTGGTCGATGTGACCGACGTGCTGGTCCGCCGCGCGATCGCGGTCTGCGGGGGAGAGGCCGAGGTCACCGACTAGCCTGCCGAACGAAACAGGCGGGATCCGCGGTTGGCCTGCCGGCGGCGGCCGCGGTAGGATCGCGCTGGCAGGCAGCAGTCAGGCTGAGCGAACAGGAGCGAGGACATGTCGGAGATTCTATCGCCGGCGGAACATGAGTTTCGCACGGCCATGCTATCCCGCCAGCAGCCATTGCTCGGCGAAACCGGTGCGCGGCGGCTGGAAGACGCGGTCGTGGCCCACGCCGGACTTGGCGGCGGTGGCGCCTTGACGCTGGAACTGTTGGCCCGGGCGGGCATCCGCCGCTTCCGCCTGCTCGACCGCGACTGCTACGAGCCGTCGAATCTCAACCGGCAGGTGTTCGCGACGGCGGCGACAGTCGGCCGTCCCAAGGTCGAGGTGGCTGCCGAGCGACTGCAGCAGATCAATCCGTTCGTGGTGATCGAGAAGTCATTCCACGCGCCGGTGAGCCTGGCCAACGCCGAGGAGATGGTCGACGGGGCCGATATCCTGATGGTATGCACCGACTCGCCGTCGAGCCACATCCTGTTCCAACAGGTCGCGCGCCGGCGGCGGGTCAGGGTCGTCATGGGCGCGGCGCCGGCGCTGAGCTGCGGCGTGTGGACCCTACCGTTCGAGCAACCCGAGCGTAGGCGCGGACCGGTGAGTCTGTTGCGCTCCTGGATCGGCAGGGTCCGCGGTACCGCCGATATCTTCGCATTGAGCGAGCAGGAGGCCCTGGCGCTCGACGGCACGGTGAATCCGCCGGGCGGGTTCACGCCGACGATTTCCTTCGTGCCGAATTGTTCGGCCTGTCTGGCGGCGGCGCTGGCGATCAATTACCTCAGCGGCCGCGACCCGCGCCCGCGCGCCTTGACCATGGATTTCCACAGGTTCCGCTCGGTCGGGCCCGTGGCCCACGCCCTGGCGACGTTGAAGCGAGCCGTGACCGGTTGATTCGGATATCAGCGCCGGGCCAACGCTTGGTCAGTGCCAGGCGGCCCGCCAGCCGGGATAGTACCGGTCCATCACCGAGCCCGCGATCGTCGTAAACGTCTCGTGCTGTTGCGGGCTCCAGTCGCGATGACTGGCCGGGATGTGGCCGCGATTGGCGTGGGGGAACTCGCGCCCGTCCGCGACGATCCCGAGCTGCTGCAGGAACTTCTCACGGGCGGCCGCCGACTGGGACAGATCCTCGAGACGGGCGGTGTGCGCCGCGGCGGCCTCCGCTTTCTCGCAGGCCAGGCGCCAAAAATGGCAGGACTGGACGAATGGGTCGCCCGCGAAGCGCGGCTTGAGCCGGTTCCATGGCGAATCGTTCTGGTACCACCCGCGGTTCAGCCCCGACTGGACGACTTCCCGTCCGTCGCGAATCAAGTGGATGGTCGCCTCGGCGGTGACCGCTTCGGGATACAGCGCGTAGTACGGCGCGGCCTCGACGTTATGGCCGAGCCCCTGCTGGATCGCGCGGACCACGTCGAGCTGTCCCGCTAGCAAGGCGGGTACGACGTATTCGCTCAACGGTTCGTGCCGGGCCTGCACCAGAGTGCCGTCGGCGAATCGCATGCCGTCGAGGAAGCCGGCGATCGTCTGCGTGCCGCAGCGGCCCGAGCCAGTCAGGAGCAGCCGTAACCGGTGCGGTCCGAGGTGGAGGGTGCGCCGCGGGGCGTGGTGGCGGACGCGCTCAAAGAGGTGGCGCCGGCGCGAGAGGACCTCGTAGGTGGCATGCGGATCGAGGTCGGTGAGCTCGAGGCAATCCTGGCCGGCGGGGAAATCGACCCAGTGCGATTGCGGCGACGCAGACGTCGCTTCGTGGTCGTTGCTGGTCAGGAGACAAATCTGCAGGTCGCGCCGCTCGCCGCGGTGTTCCTTGAAGATTTTCAGGCCCTTGGGGCCGACGACGATTGCCACGCGATCCGGCATGCTCACACCTCGCTCGTTGCAAGGGGTTCATGACCAGGGAAGCGTAACCCAGCGGTGTAAAAATCCTATTTGATCAACGTCAAAAGTCGGACCGTTTGCTGCTCGCCGGCCTGCAGACGGCCGAGGAAGATGCCGCTGCCGACCAACTGGCCGGAAGCGTTGCGGCCGTTCCACTGGTACCGATGCCAGCCGCCGGTCAGACTCTCGTTGGCCAACAATCGCACGCGCCGGCCGCGGAGGTCAAGGATCTCCAGGGTCACGGGCATGGCTTGCGGCAATTCGAAACTCAAGGTCGTGAGCGGGTTGAACGGGTTCGGTTGGGCCTGCAGGCTCAGGTCGATCGGCAGCGGCACCTGGTCCACCGCGGTCGGGACGAGATGGCCCGCGTCGATCAGCGCCTGCATCAAGATTGGACCGACGATCGCACAGGCCGATTGGTTCGGATGGCAGTTGTCGTCTGTATGGCTGATCTCGAAATCGTAGCGCAGCATGTTGGCGCCGGGCTGGCCGTTGTTCGGCGCGGCCAACAGGTTGAACAGGTCGAACGCGCGGACATTGGGCCGCGGCGGGTTGCCGAGGAATTCCGAGCTGCAGAGCCAGTTGGCGATCTGGCGCCCGCGGGCTGCGCGGCCGGGCGTCGCTTCCGCGTGCAGGCGATGCCGCGGCGGGATCGAGATCACCACGAAGACTTTATCCTGGTGCTGGTCGAAGACGTCGCGCATCTGCAGGTAGTAATTCTTATACTGTTGCAGCGCGGCGTCGAGCTCGGCCGGCGTCGAGGCGCCGCCGAAATCCATCGCCCGGTAACAAGATTTGAAGGCGATGACGTCGTGCTCGGTCAAGATCGAGTCGCGGGCGGCCGCGTAGTGAGGAATGTCTTCCTCCAGCCAGAGCATCGCGAGGCCGTCGGGATCGTTGTTGTGGCCGCAGATGCTGCTGTAGGGGTATTCGAGGTATTCGCCTTCGGCGTCGCGCAGGCCGATATAGGGATAGTTGTGGTCCCAGAATCGCAGATTGGTGCCGTGGGCGGTATTGTACTCGTCCAGGTGTTCCCGCATGGAACCCTGATCGATCAAGGCGCGGCCCACGGAATTATGCAGGAGGAAGATGCGAGTCAGATCGTAGGCGCCCGCGGGGACGGCGGCGGCAAGGACCACGGCGAGGGTGATCAGGGTCAATGCGCGTCGTTGCATCGGAAACAAGCTCCTGAGCGTTCGGGGGAATTCAGGCGGACCGGCGAGGGATCCGTGCGCTAGAGGTTGTGGCGACATCATTATTCGGTGTCGAACGGACCAGGCCCGTATTGTAGCCCATCATCCGGTGATCGACAAGTATTTTGGTTTTACTTATTTATTTTGTTTTTGAATACCAATTTAAAACGCGCAGATGGTCTGTTTCAACGGCCGCCAATCCGGATTAACGAAACAGGGACCTCACCGAACCCAGGCTCATCGTCTCGGTAGGTACCAGAGCCCCGGCGGCGCCGGCCAGAAACTCGATCAAGAGCGGCCCCACAATGGAATTGGCCAGGGCGTTCGGATGACAGTCCTGGCCGGTGTGGCTCAGTTCGTACTCGTACCGCATCATGTTCGCCGCCGGCTGTCCGTTGTCGGGCGCCGCCAGCAGATCGAAGAGGTCGAACACACGGAGGTTTGGGCGCGCCGGTTGGCCCAGGAACTCGGGGCTCTGCAGCCAGTTCGCGAATTGGCGGGCCCGAACGGCTCGCGCCGCGGTGGCTTCCGGATGCAGGCGATGCCGCGGCGGCGGCGAGATGACGACGAACACCTTGTCCGGATGCTGATCGAAGACGTTCCGCATCGCCAGGTACCAGGTCTTGTATTGCTGGAGCGCGGCGTCGAGTTCGGCATTGGTCTGCGCACCGCCGAAGTCCGTGGCGCGATAGCACGATTTGAACGCGATGACGTCGTGGTTGGTCAGGATGGAATCGCGGGCGCTCACGTACTGTGGGATGCTCGTGTCCAGCCAGAGCGTGTGCAACCCGTCGGGGTTGGTATTGTGGCCGCAGACGCTGCTGTACGGATAGCCCAGATAGTCGCCCTCGGCATCGCACACGCCGATGTACGGATAGTTGTGGTCCCAGAACCGGAGCTGCGTCTGCTCCCGCGTGTTGATCTGCTCCAGGACCTCGCGCATCTGCCCCTGCTCGATCAACAGCCGGCCCACCGAGTTGTGCAGCAGAAAGATCCGTGTGACCTCGGCAGCCGGCGCCGACAGGGCGCCGACAACCAACAAGCTCAGGGCAATAACGACGCAGCTCGAATTCCGCATGTTGTCACTTCCCAGGAAAGCGAAAAGGGAAACCGGCGCGTCAATCCAGGGGAACCACTACGCCGGGAGTTACCGAATGCATTCGGACCGAAAAACCGGAGCGGCATCATACACAATTTTCGAGGCCATCACAAGGCCCGCGATACGCTCGGCTGCGTACGGCACTCTGGCGCGAGTATTTCCGTTGACGCCGCCCCGCGGCCTGGCCACAATCCGTCGCGGCTTTTACCTACCTCGAAACCCGCTCTCGCCCGGGATGAGTGCGAGGTCATTGTGCACGTCACCATTCTCATGGGCTCCAACTCCCCCGAGCGCGACGTCTCGCTGCGGAGCGCCGCCGCGGTCGGCGCCGCGCTCGAACGCTCCGGGCACACGGTGCGCCTGATCGACATCCCGTCGGTCCGCGCGGTCATCGAGTTGGATTTCGGCGGGACCGATCTCGTCTTTCCGGCCTTGCACGGCGGCGACGGCGAGGACGGCCACGTGCAGGCTCTGCTCGAGATCATCGGGGTGCCATACGTCTTCTCGGGCCCTTTGGCCAGTTCCGTCGCGATGGACAAAGCCGCGGCCAAGCGGATCATGATCGGCGCCGGCATCGCGACGCCCGACTGGCTCCTGGTCACCTGGGACCGCGCCGCCAGCGGCCCGGTCGCCCTGTCCGGCCAACCGCCGCCCAAAGCGGGGGTCGCCGGCGGCCGCCGGCGCCGCGCCGACGCCGGCGGTGCGGCCGTCTTGTCGCTCGAGCACATCCAGGCGCGCGCCGGCGACGAACTCGGCTATCCCGTGGTCGTCAAGCTCAACGGCGGCGGCAGTAGCGTGGGTGTGGCGATCGTCGAAGAACCGGGCGCCTTTGCCGGCGCCTTCGAGCAAGTCGCCGCCGCGGCGACGGGCCAGCAGGCCGGCATCCTGGTGGAACGGTTCATCCCCGGCCGCGAGTTGACGGCCGCCGTCTTGCTGGGTCGCCGCCTCCCGTTGCTGGAGATCCGGCCGCACACGGGCTTCTACGACTACCAGAACAAATACACGCAAGGCGCGACGGAATACCTGGTGCCGGCGCCGGTCCACTCGCCCCACTACGAGAAGATGTGCGCCGATGCGCTGCAGCTCTACGATCTGCTCGGCTGCCAGGGCGTGGCTCGCGTCGACTTCCGCTTCGACAGCAAGCACCACTACTGCCTGGAAATCAACACCATCCCGGGTCTGACCGAACTCAGCCTGGTGCCGATGGCCGCCCGCGCGGTCGGGATCAGTTTCGAGGCCATGGTCGAGGACCTCTGTCGCGACGCCTTGCTGCGCGCCGGGCGCCCGACCCGAATACGAACGCCCGGCGATCCCGACGGTGCGACGCGGGCCGGTTCGTCGTAACTTGACACCTGTTGGTTCCAGCGGGCGGACGCATCCATGACCCTGCAGGTCTACGACCATCAGACTCGTGCCAAGCGGGATTTCGTTCCGGTCAAACCCGGCCAGGTGGGCCTCTATGTCTGCGGCTTGACCGTGCAGGACCACCCGCACCTCGGCCACATGTACGCCTTCGTGGCCTGCGATATGATCCGCCGGTACCTGGAATACCTGGGGTACGCGGTCACGCACGTCCAGAATTTCACGGATATCGACGACAAGATCATCGAGCGGGCCAGGCGCGAGAACGCGACGGTCGAGGCGGTGGCCCAGCGCCACATGGTCAGCTACTACGAGGCGGCGGCGGCGCTGCAGATCAAACCCGCGCACCACTACCCGCGCGTCACCGAGCACATGCCGCAGATCATCGCCTTCATCGAGCGCGTGATCGACCGCGGGCACGCCTATGCTGCCGGCGGCGACGTCTACTTCCGGGTGCGCTCGTGGTCCGAGTACGGCAAGCTGTCGGGCCGCGATCTCGACGAGATGCGCAGCGGCATCCGCGTTCCGGTCGGCGATCAGAAGCAGGACCCCCTCGATTTCGCGCTCTGGAAAGCGGCGCCCGCGCGCGAGCCCGGTTGGGACTCGCCCTGGGGCCGGGGGCGGCCCGGGTGGCATATCGAGTGCTCGGCGATGGCGATTCACTACCTGGGCGAGCACTTCGACTTCCACGGCGGCGGGCGCGATCTGCTGTTCCCGCACCACGAGAACGAACTGGCCCAGAGCTGTTGCGCCACCGGCGGCGGATACTCCAACTTTTGGTTGCACAACGGGTTACTGGTTCTCGGCAAGCGCAAGATGTCCAAGTCCGACGGCAACTTCCTCGACATGGGCACGCTGCTGACGCGCTATCCGGCGGCGGTCCTGCGGTTCTTCCTTTTGAACGCCCACTTTCGCAGCCAGCTCGAGTTCAGCGACGACCGCCTGCGCGAGGCCGCGACCGGCTACGCGCGCCTGGAGCGCGGCGCCCAGCAATTGCTGCTGGCCCTGCAGCCGCCGGCTCGCCTGGTGCCGGCGGGACTGATCTCGCTGCCGGGCCACCAGTTGCTCGAGGCCGCGGCCACCCGGCGCCAGCGCTTCTTCGCCGCGATGGACGACGACTTCAACTCCGGGGCCGCGATCGGCGAGCTTTTCGGCCTGGTGCGCGACTTGAACCTCTACCTGGCGGCGACCGGCGGTCAGGGACTGGATCCCGAGCCGCTGACCATGACCCGCGATCTGCTGGCCGAGGCGGACCGCATTCTCGGTCTTTTCCGCGGCGGGCTGGCGGCGCTCGCGCCGCCGGCGGAGCAGCCGTCGCCGGAGGTCATTGCGCTCGCGGTCCAGCGCGAAGACGCGAGGACGCGCCGCGATTGGGCCGCGGCCGATCTCCTGCGCGAGCAGATCCTGTCCCTCGGCTGGGACGTGGTGGACACGCCGCAGGGCTACCGTCTCTCTCGCACGCGAGTGCTCGCAGCGGATTGAACCCCCGGGCGGGAGAGTGAATACGGCGGCGTAAGAGCTGGCGCGGCGATCGTCCCGCCGATCCGGAGCGGCCGCTCCCGGCCGGAACGTATGCCGCTGGACGGGCAAGGACGAGTCGGGGCGCAATTTGTCTTCCGGTGTGTATTTTGTACGTCTTGTCACAGGGTCTGCCGTCCGGACTTCCAAAGCGGTGCTCCTGCGATAGCCCCGAACGAAAGATCCAGGCGAGTAACTGCGCCCCCCTTTCCACCCTTGACAGTCCACCGCGCAACCGTTTATATTGCCCCTCCCCGTGTCGCAAGGGGGCTTTATTATGCTTGCGCTACGGGGGCAGGCGGATGCCTGACGAGAGGTCCCGAACTCCGTTGATGGAACGGTATTGAGCTGGCGTAGCTCAACTGGTAGAGCACCTCACTTGTAATGAGGTGGTTGGGGGTTCAAGTCCTCTCGCCAGCTCCAGCAGGATGGCCCCGCCATTCGGGGCCAACCCATGCGGCGGACCGCGTGGGGGGGTTCCCGAGCGGTCAAAGGGAACAGACTGTAAATCTGTCGGCGGACGCCTTCGGAGGTTCGAATCCTCCCCCCCCCACCAACCCTCCCTCGGGAGGTTTGCAACGCGGGATGGTTAGGTTCGGAGCGGGAATAGCTCAGTTGGCAGAGCATCAGCCTTCCAAGCTGAGGGTCGCGGGTTCGAGCCCCGTTTCCCGCTCCAGCTTGGCTGGAACTTGAAGGAGATCGGAGCCCACGTAGCTCAGGCGGTAGAGCACTTGCATGGTAAGCAAGCGGTCAGCAGTTCGACTCTGCTCGTGGGCTCCAGCGTGACGGTGTATAGACGAACGTAGCCGTGATAACACGGCGCGGGTCGGTTTGTCTTTGGCGACCGACGCGATAGCATTCCGGCACTTGACCTGGGAGGATGCCCCTGATGGCACGCGCCAAGTTCGAACGGACGAAGGATCACGTGAACGTAGGGACGATCGGCCACGTGGATCACGGCAAGACGACCCTGACGGCGGCGATCACGGAAATCTTGTCGAAGAAGGGAAT
>JAQULN010000031.1 GCA_028718575.1 Candidatus Krumholzibacteriia bacterium
CATCGATCTCGACGGCGCGGGCGGAGGCGAGGACGAGGCCGCGGGCGCGAGCGGCGTGTCGATCCAGCTCAACTGGTACCGGTGACCGTGGTGCGACGGCAACGGCGGGGACGGGCGGCGCGGCGATTCGGCCGCGCCACCCTGTCCCAAGATTCGCACCGGCCGATCCTCATGCCCAACCCGTCAGCACCGGCCACACCAGAAACGCCAGCGACAGCAGCACGAACACCACCTGCAGCGGCAGATTCCAGCGGAACCACTTGGGGTACGGGATGCGGGCCATGGCCAGCGTGCCGATGGTCACGCCCGAGGTGGGAATGATCATGTTCGTGAAGCCGTCGCCGAACTGGTAGGCGAGCACCGCGGTCTGCCGGGTGATGCCCGACAAGTCCGCCAGCGGCGCCATCAGCGGCATGGTGAGCGCGGCCTTGGTCGAACCCGAGGGGATGAAGAAGTTCAACACCATCTGGACGCCGTACATCGCGTCGGCCGCGAGCAACGGCGGCAGCGAGGCCGTGGCCGAGGACAATCCGTGCAGGATCGTGTCCATGATCCCGCCGTCCTCGAGCGTTACCAGGATCCCGCCCGCGAAGCCGACGATCAAGGCCGCCCCGGCCATGTCCTTGACCCCGGCGATGAACGCCGCGGCCAGGCGGTTCGGCCCCATGCCGCCGCAGATCCCCGCCGCCACGCCCATGCCCAGGAACAGCCCGCCCAGTTCCGTGATGTACCAGTCCAACGCGATCACGCCATAGATCATGGCGGCGATCGCCACGCCCAGCACGAGCAGCGCCAGGCCGTGTCGGCGCGTGAACTCGGCGTGCAGGTGCCGGTTCGCCTCCAGGTCCTCGCGCCGCGCGCGGTCCAGTTCATACATCGGACTCAGCCGCGGATTACGTTTGACCCGCGCGGCGTAGATCATCACCCAGGTGATCACCAGCGCGGTCGAGACGGCCCACACGACCAGCCGGTACTCCCAGCCCGAAACGGGTTTCACGCCGGCGATGCCCTGCGCAATCTGCAAGGTGAACGGATTCAGGAAAGCGCCGGCGAAGCCGACCCCCGCCGCCAGGAACGTCAGCGAGACGCCGACGATCGAGTCGTAGCCTAGCCGCAACGCCATCGGCACGAAGATCAAGACGAACGGCATGGCCTCCTCGCACATGCCGAAAGCCGCGCCGAAGAACGAGAACAGCGTCATCACGATGGGAATGACCAGGAACTCGCGGCCGGCGAGCGAGCGCGCCAAGCGTGTGGTGCCGGCGGCGATGGCGCCGGTCTCGTTCAGGATGTAGAACGCGCCCCCCACGAGAAAAATGAACACGATGATCTCGGCGAGTTTGACGAAGCCCCGCAGCGGCGCGGTGAAGACCTCGAGGAACTGCGGATTGGCCGCCGTCTGCGCGAAGGAGCCAGGTACGACGAGTTGGCGCGCATGGCCGTCGACGACCTCGGCGCGACGCTCGTAGCGGCCGCCCGGCAACACCCAGGTCAAGACGGCGGCGAGCACGATCAGCGCGAACACGATCACGAACACGTCGGGGACTCGCTTGGTCACGGTGATCCTTTCGTCGCGACAATGGCCTGGCGCCCATGGCTGCCATTCTTGGCTGCCATTCTCGGCGGCCATTCTCGGCGGATGCCGTTGGCGGTCACCGCTGACGGCCGCTCGTGGCGGCCGCCCGGCGCGGCGGGCCCGCCGAAGATATCGCACGCCGCGCTCGTCTGCCAACCAGCGTCCTCTGGACAACAGAATTCGGTTGTATTGACAGTTACAACCTTATCGGGTTGAATTGGCGCAGCGCCCGGCTCGGATGAATCATGCCAGCTTCCGGCGCCGAAAGGAACGCGACCGTGGCTCTCACCTTCGCCGCCGTCGTGACGGGCGATGTCAACGCGTCGTCGCGGATGGCCGCCGACCAGGCCCGCGGACTGCAAGCCGTGCTGCGACGATGCTTCGTCGAGACGGCCTACGCCCTGCCCCAGGCCGATCTGCGCGGCTTCTCGGTCTACCGCGGCGACGCCTGGCAGTTCGTGGTTAGTCGCGCGGAGCATGCCGTGCGGGCCGTGTTGTTCTTTCGCAGTCATTTGCTGGTCTTGAGCGACCGCGAATTCAAGCGCCGGCTCCACTCGGCCGCGGCCATCGGATTCGGCGAGGTCGACTATCTACCGGACCAAGCCTCGACCTCCGGCGGCGGCGAGGCCTACGAGCGGTCCGGCCGGCGGCTCGACCGCCTGCGCAAGCGCATCCCCGGCATGGGTGCAGCCGGCGCGGGCGATCTCGACCCCTACCTCGACCACCTGCTCGGCGTGATCGACGCCCTGGCCCGCCAGTGGACCGCAAGCCGGGCCAAAGCCGTCAGCATGGCGTTGCAGGGACAATCCCAGGGCGAGATCGCCTCGCTCTGGGAGCCTCCGGTTACCCAGCAAGCCATCCAGAAGCACCTGGCGGCGGCCGGCTGGCCGGCGCTCGAACCGACCTTGGCATGGATCGAAACAACTCTCAAGGGTTGTTTTAGCAAATACAACCCATAAAAGATGTATCGAGGTGGCGATGCCGGATACCACGACGTTGCTGGCCCTGGTCGCGGGCCATCTGCTGGGCGACTTCGTCCTGCAGTCCGACGCGATGGCCGAACGCAAGGCCCATCGCGTCCGCTGGCAGGTGGTCCACGCGGCCGCGGTCGCGGGCGTGACCTGGCTGTTACTCGGCACGATCGCCGCCGCGTGGGCCGCCGGCGCCTTGTTCGTCCTGCACCTGAGCATCGACCTGCTCAAGCGCCGGCTGGCGCCGCGTCTGCGCTGGTTCACCCTGGACCAGGTGTTGCACGGCCTCTCGCTAGTAGGCCTCTGGTTGGCAATCGACGCGTTCGCGCCCGGGCTGCCCGGCCGCAATGTGTGGACCGGTCTCTGGGCAAGCAGCTACGCGGCGGGGCTGCTGCTTGTCGCAGGGTTTGTCGTCACGGTGTGGTTGGTGGGCGTGGTCGTCAAATATCAGATGGCAGACTTCGCCGGTGGGCTGCCGGGAGAATTGATGGAGGGATTGCCGCGCGCCGGCCGCGCAGTGGGACGCCTCGAGCGCACGCTGGTCTTTCTATTCGTGCTGATCGGACAGCCGGAGGCGGTCGGCTTCGTGGTCGCGGCCAAGTCGGTGTTCCGCATCGGCGACCTGACCAAGCGCGACCAGCGCAACCACGCCGAGTACATCATGATCGGCACCATGCGCAGCTTCGCCTACGCGCTGCTGCTGGCGCTCGCGACCCGCTGGCTGTTCGTCCGCATCGCGCCGTAGGCCGCGGCACTTAGGCCGGGCCCGCGCGCCCGCCGTTGCGCCGGCGCCATGGCAGCACGACGAAGGGCGCGGCGAGTCTTTCCGTCTTACGGCCCGCGTTCGATCCGGTAGATGGCCGTCGTATGCTCGACGCGGTCGTACTCCAGGAGTTGCACGAGGGTCAGACGGCCGGCCAGGGGAGCGGGCAGCGGGCGCTGCAGCAAGGGGTCCAGCCCCGGAGCCAGCGTGCGGACCACGTGGACGTTGACGATCAGGTACTGCGCGCCGCGGTTGCGGGCCCAGGATACGATCGCCGCGGCGTTGTCCTCGTCGGGGATCTTCACGAAGCGGCAGCCGGCCCAGAACGCGGTGTAGGGCTTGTAGTCGGCGATGATCGTCTCCGTGTCGACGCGGTCGCGCAGCCAGATGCCGGCGTCCTTCAGGCCGTAGGTAGCTTCGGCGTTGTAGGCGATCCAAGGTATGTCGTCGAGCGCGGCCGCCCCCACGCCGCCGATCGCCGCGACCGCGAGCAGCACCACCGCCGCGCGCTGGCGCCCGGCCGGTGCCGCGCGCGCGGCGCGTTCGGCAAGCGCGCCGATGCCGAGGCCGGCCGCCAACAAGAAGAACGGCACGTAGGGCTGCCAGAAGCGCACGTCCATCGGATTGATGATGAACGGCACCGGCAAGAACGGCGCCAGCATCAGCAGCCAGCGGCCGCGCCTTACGACCATGCCGACCACGGCCAGGGCGACCAGCGGCGCACCGAGCAGCCCTACCAGCATGGGCGCGAGCTTGCCCGCGTTGCCGGCCACCAGGCCCGCGTACGACCAGCCAGGATGCGCCTCGAGGCTCAACGTCAAGGCAACGTCCTTGCTGCTGATCCCCCACGCGCCGCCCGCCACCCGGATGTAGATCAGGTAGGGCACGACCAGCGCCGCCAGGCCCGCGATCGCGCGCCAGCGTAGACGCCGTTCGACGACCGCCTCGAACAGCAGCAGCCCCGCCCCCGCGAGCAGGGCCTCGGGGCGAATGAGATAGGTGAACCCGAACAACAGACCCGTCGCCAGCCAGCGGCGGCTGCGATAGGCGAGCCAGGCCGCCACCAGGCCGCACGTGTAGCTCATCTCCGAATAGTCGACCTTGCTCAGAATGATGTTCAGCGGCAGGAACGCCAGCACGACCGCGCCGGCGAACGCTGCCCAGCGGCCGAGGTCGGGCCGCAACAGCCGGAAACCGAGCAGCGGCAACGCGACCCCGCAGACCACGTTGGCCGCCTGCGCGGCGCGCAGCAGCGCCAGGGGGTCGGACTTGTCGAGGAACAAGAGCGGCACGCTGATCAGCAGCGGCCAGCCGGGCGGGAAACAACTGAACGGCAGGCGGCCCGCGGTGACAAGCTGGCGCGCCAGCTCGAGGTAGTGGACGCCGTCGACCGTGGGCCACGGATTGAGCGCAGCGAGCCGGATCCGCACGACAAGTGCCGCGGCGAACACGGCCACCAGCAGCGCCGGCATGAGCCAGGGCTGCCGGAACCGTCTGCGCGAAGGTTGCTTGCGGTCGTTCGCAGGCTGAGAACGCATGGATACTACCCGCGCAAGCCGATTCCTCGTGAATGGTCCGTGCCGTCCAGAACTCCCGCTAGAACGTATAGGCGAGCCCGATCGACATGGTCTGGCGGAGCTGCCCACTCTTGCGCACGGCTCCCTGCACAGCGGTCGCGTTCTGGATCGCACCGTCGGCGACCACTGGTTTGACCGTGGTGTCGTACTTGTCGTAGACCCACCGCAAGTTGAACTGCACGTTCAGGAGCCTGGTGATGTTGGCCTTGAAGCTGTTCTCGAAGTCGATGTCGGCCGCGAGGAAGTAGTCGGCCAGATCGCCGCTCAATCCGGCGTCGAGCAACGCCTGCTGGTCGAGGTCCTCGACATCGGACTTGCCGCTGTAGTACACCGCCTTGTAGACGCGCAATTGGCTGCGGTATTCGACCCGCTCCTGCAAAATTCGCGTGTCGTAGTTCAGCGTCAGCTCGAGACCGCCATCGCTGGTCGACTCGCTGAGAATAGTATCGTCGACGGGGCGGCCCACGGCGTCGACCTCGGTGCTGCGGTACTGGTCGCGGAAGCTCTGGCGCAGAGTGAAGCCGAGTCGCGCCAGCAAGCGCCGATCGCCGTTCTCGTAGAACATGCGGCTGATACCGGCCGATTCGAAAATTTCCAGTGGGTTGAACGTGAACTTGCGGCCCAGGGGGTCGGTCTGGTCCAGAAACTGGCTGGACAGTCGCACGCTGAAAAACGGATCAAGTTCGCCGCGGGTGTAGCGCAACAACGACTCGAGTTGGATCTGGTCGGTCGACTTGTCGGGACGCCGCCAGAACAGGCTGCCGTCGGCCCGGCGGTCCTGCTGGTGGTTCTGGCCGAACGCCAGGTTCGCGGTGTTGAACCAGTGCCAGTCCGGGCTGAGCTGCTTCTGGGCCGTCGCGTCGAACGTGGCGTTCCAGACCACCGAGCCCTTGTCGCCGCCGTTCCAGTTGCGGGTGTAGTAGCTCTGCAGGAGGTTCACGCCGACCGAGGCCCGCTTGCCCCAACGGCCGGCGTTGAACGCGGCTTCGAGACTGTCCTGCTCGCTGTCCTCGGCCACGGCCGCTGCGGGAAATATGCCCATCGAACAGCAAATGGCGACCAGGCAAGCCAGCCATCCGTATTTCACACTCGGCATGATGAGACTCCTTTCGCGCGGCGGCGACCCACCAGAGGTCGGCCGCCGAACCTGGCTCGGCCGCATGCCGAGCCGCCTTGTCGATTCATTCTACTTGGCGCCGATCATCGTCACGACGCGCTGCGGGAACGGGATCTCGATGCCGGCCGCATCGAGCGCGTTCTTGATGCCCTGGATCAGATCGAAGCGCACCGTCCAGTAGTCGGCGCGATTGACCCAAGGCCGCACCACCAGGTTTACGCTCGAGTCGCCCAGATCGGCCACGGCGACCGTGGTCGCGGGCTCCGGCAGCACCCGCGCGTCGGCGGCGATCACGCCGCGGATCACCTCGATGGCGCGGGCCATGTCGTCGTTGTAGCTGATGCCGACCGTCAGGTCGATGCGGCGCGTGTCGTACCCGGCGTAATTTTCGATGATACCGCCGTAGATCTTGCTGTTGGGCACTTCGATGCGGACGTTGTCGGGCGTGGCGAGCGTGGTCGTGAAGATGGCGATGTTCTTGACCGTGCCGGCCTCGCCGGCCACATCGACGTAATCGCCCACCTTGAACGGCCGGAAGAACAGCAGCATCACACCCGATGCGAAGTTGCTGAGACTGCCTTGCAGGGCCAGGCCGATCGCGAACGACGCCGCGCCGAGCACGGCCACGAGCGACGCTGTCTGCACGCCGAAACTGCTCAGCATCGAGATCAGCACCAGCGCCATGACCAAGAAGTATATCAGGCTCGCGAGAAAGCCCGTCAGGCTGGGATCCCAGTGGCGCGCGTCGCCCAGCCTGCGCACGCCGCGCCGGGCCTGGCCGGCCACGATACGGCCGATGATCAGGATCAGAATGGCGCCGACAACGCGCAGGCCGTAGACCGACGCGAACTCGACCAGGGTTTCGACCATGCGGTTGACGGTCTCAGGGGTTTGCGCCACCAGGTCGGCGGCGGCCTGGGTGGTTTCGTTCATGCGCGACGACTCCTTTGCGGGTTGCGGTGAACGGGCGGCGGCGCGCGGTCAGGCGCTGGCCGCAGGCAAGTGAGCCGCGTGAGAGAGGCCCGCCACCGAATCTGTCAACTGCGGAACACCTTGTCCAGGAACACTTGGTTCGGCACGGCCAGGGTGCGTCCGTCCTGCTCGAGCAGGGTCTGCAGGGGTGTGACGCCGACCACCGTCCCGGCATGCCCGTCGATCTCCAGCAACTCTCCCTCGTGCACCAACCGCCGCACATAGAAGCCGGCCACGATATTGCGCGTCACGTCGCGGGTCCCGAGTCCGAAACTCAGGGCGATCGCCACGGCGACCGCCGCCAGCAGCACCAACACCACCAGGCGGATGATCGCGGTGTCGATACGCAGTTGGCTGAGCGCCATGATCACCACCACGAACATCACCAGCGCCGAGACCGATCGACCGAGCAGGCCGCCGTACTCGAGTCCGGATTCCTCGGCGCTCCTGGTGATCGTGCGTCCCACGAACTGGCTCAGGATCATGCCCAAAAGGAGCACCAGGAAGGCGGCGACCAGATTCGGCAGATAGCCGAAGAACGAGCCGATCGCATCGGCGATCACCGACAGGCCGACCGCGCGGCAAACGCTCTGGGTGAACAGGACGATCAAGAGAAAGTAGACGGTTCGCGCCAGCAGCCGCCCCGGCGAGCCGGACAGTCCCATGCGGCGCAGGGCGCCGGTTACACCGGTCCGTTCCAATAGCGCGTCGATCTTGAGCCGCTCGCAAAACAACCGGATCAACTTCTCCGCCAGCTTGGCGACGACCAGACCCAGGATGATCACCACGACCGCGACCAGGAAGCGCGGCGCCAGATCGGCCACCGCCGTAACCAGGTTGCGGGAAACGGCGCCGGCGGCGCTCAGGGGATCGAAACCGTTATCCATGGTCATCGGGCTCCTTGGCGGGCGGCCGCACCGCGGGCCGCGTGGATGGCAACAAGGACTGCAACAGCAGGTCCAGATAATCGAGGCAGGCGGCGAAGAAGACGCGGCACGAGAAATCCACCGCGTCCGAGACGAACAGCCGGCGATGGATGCTGCCGCGGATCCGCGCGAGGAAGGAAGCGTCGGGTGGACTCAGCAGTTCGCGCAATTCGGCGACCGGTTGCCCCAGATCGGCGAGATCGCGGTCGCTAGATTCGTTGTCGTCAAAAGGCCGTTCAACCATGGCGCTTGGTTCCTATCCAGTCCGTGGTTGCGCAGACGGCCGTCACGCCTTGTCTTCCTGCTCCTGTATTCGCGCGAAGACCTGGCGGAACTGCTCGCGCCCGCGTTTGATCCGCATCTTGACGGCGGAAAGGCCGAGTCCCAACTCGTCGGCGATGTCCAGATAGGACATCTCGTCGAGATCACACATCACCAGCGGAATGCGCAGCGACTCCGGCAAGCGGTCGAGCGCGGCGGCGATCTGTTGCCGCCGGTCGCGGGCCTCCGTCGCGGCCTCGGCGGCGGGCGTCACCTGCAATTGCGGTTCGTCGGCATAGACGGGATTGTCCACATCCACGAAACTCCGCCGGCGCCGGCGGCGCAGATGGTTCAGGCAATGGTTGACCTTAATCCGTTGCATCCAGACGCCGAAGCGCGCCTCGCCGCGGAAACGCGGCAATCCGAAGAATGCTTTCACGAAGACCTCCTGTGCGAGATCCTGCGCGTCGTCCGCCGAGCCGCAGATGCCACGACAGTTCGCGAGCACCTGCTTTTCGTGGCGCCGCACCAGCTCCGTGAACGGCCGCAAATCGCTCCGCACGGTCTGGGCACGCCGCACCAGCTCGAGATCCTCGTCAGGAATGTCCGCCATGGACTGATGTCCTCGCCGGTCTGAAGGTCCAGACACCATGACACCACCAAAGGTCACGTTCGCACAAGTAAAAGCTGCATGTGACTTTCGCCGCCGCGCGGGGGTCTGGTCTACGAACGGTGGATTCCCGGAAGGGCCGGGAATCGTTTCTTACGAAAGAGAGGAAGAGCACATGATGGTGCGATGGCTGCTAATGTCCGCGCTGCTGGTCACGATCGCGGCGGGCGCGCCCGCCGCGGATGTCGAGGGCCGCTGGGGCGTGGGGCTGGAGGGCGGTCTCTGGAAACAGGTCCACGGGGACTACGACTACAGCAATGTGGACCAGTTCGGCGCGCTGAAGCTGCGCTACGGACTGAACGAACGCTGGTCGCTCGATCTGGGCTTCAAGTACGGCTGGCTGCGCCCCGGCGTCGCCACCCCGGGCGACGATGCCGGCCTGACCTTCGACTCGGGCGCGGGCCTGTATACCCGCACCTGGCAACCCAACGTGACCGGCACCTATCGCCTCAATCGCGAGGGCGTCTGGCGGCCATGGCTGTCCGTGGGCGCCGGCGTGACGCGGTGGGACGTGCGCGATCTGCGCGGTGAAGAGAGCGCGGGGCTGTGGCCCGACGGCGCCGGTCTGCGCGTGTACGACACGGACGGAGCCGAGGTCGACGGCCACGGCGTCAACCTGACCGCGATCGTGGGCCTGGGCACCGAGATCTGGGCCGGCCAGCATTGGTCGTTCGATCTCGGCGTCCGCTACAACTACCTCGTGATGCAAGACCGCGACATGGTCGGCATGAGCGCTTTCTGGGGAGCGGATCATGTGGACGCAGGCAAGGCCGTCATCGAGGGTCTGGTCGGCGTGAACTTCTGGTTCGGCGCGCCCGCTGCGGCGCCCGTGATCCCGGTCTACGTCCCGGCGCCGCCGCCGCTGCCCGAGCCCGAACCCGAGCCCGAACCCGAGCCCGAACCCGAGCCCGAGCCGGAACCCGAGCCGGAACCGGAACCCGAACCTGAACCGGAGCCGGAGGAGATTCGCGAGGACCTCGTCTTGCGCGGCGTCACCTTCGAACTGGGCAGCAGCAAGCTGACTTCGGAATCGCTCACCGTGTTGCATCCGGTGGCCGCCAGTCTGCGCGCCTGGCCGGAAGTGCGCATCGAGGTGGGCGGCCACACCGACAGCACAGGTTCGCTCGAGATCAACCGCCGGTTGTCGCAGGAGCGCGCCGAAGCCGTGCGGGCCTTTCTGATTGGGCAGGGCGTCGACCCGACTCGGATCACCGCCCGGGGGTACGGTCCGGATCGGCCGATCGCTACCAATGCGACGCGGGAGGGCCGCGAGGCGAATCGCCGGGTGGAACTCAAACGCATCGATCGCTAGCACACGCTGCCGCGACGATGCGGCGGCTTACAAACGGCGCCGCGGGCTCAACGCCCGCGGCGCCGCTGTGATCGGCAGGCCTGGGGGATCAGCCGATCTTCAGCTCCGCGCCGCCTTTCGAAAGGCGCGCCGTGTGGCGATCCTTGATGTAGCGACGCACACATTCGAGGGCGGGACTGTCGTCCGGTTCGACGAACTCCACTCCGAGCGATGCCCCGCGGCAGTTCTGGTCTGCCAAGTGCAGATTCAACCGCCGCACGACGGCCTGCAGCGTGACTTCGCCGAACTCGGCGGGCAGGCTGATGACACAGGCCACCGTCGTGCCGCCTTTGAAACTCGACACCATCGCATTGCTGCTGAGCAGCAGTTTGGCGCCCGAAAAACTGATGTCCAGCACCCGGATAGGCATCGGCTTGAACGCCAGCGACGTGTCGCCAGTGCGCTGAACCGTCCCCAAGACCCGTTCGGGCGGCTCCAACCGGAACGCACCGCGACGCTGCCCATAGGTGACCGCCGAGGGAAAGCTCAACTCAAGGATGGGCAAGGCAAGGTCGTCGTCGAGCCAGACGTGGCTGTGGCCCATGACCTGGCAGCTGCATTGGAGCAGTTTGTCCTGCATGATGAACACCAACGTCACCTTTTCTGGTATGTCGTCGGCGTTCTCGAGCGACGTGCGGCGCGCGCAAGTCAACGCGAGGCGATGATCGGTCGCTTGCTCCGGCCGCGGCAGGAAGGTCGCCTGCAGCAGTTCGAGCCGATCGTTATCGCCGGGTATCTTGACCTGGACGTCCGCGCCGGCATCAGCCAGGTGGGTCATGATGCGGCCGACCACCTCAGGATCGGTGATCGATTCCTCGCCCTGGCCCACCTTGATCCGGCCGCTGCCCGCAATCACGTCCACCAACCATTCGCAGCCGATGACGCGGGGCGCCAGGTCGATGATCAGATCGAGGCGGCCTTCCGCCACCGCGACCCGGAACAGGAAATTGCGCACACCGTCGCATTGGATGCGGATCTGTTCGCGATCGTGGACCAGGAAGTCTTGACTGCCGGCCCACGGAATGCTGCTGTTCAGCAGGTTATTGCGGACGATGCTGCAGAACGCCGCTAAACCGGCGCCCGTCTCAGGCGGCCCCGCTGCTTCACCGGTCGCCGCGGCTTCCGGCGCGGTTGCACCGGCGGATCCGGGAGACGAGATCCCGGCCGGCGCAATGGCCGCGACAAAATGCTGCGCCAGACGTTCCTCGCAACCCAGCAACAGACGGCGCACCGGCCCGCCGGCGAAGTGGGCGGCCGCCACACTCTGGAAATGAAACTCCCGCTGGTCGATCTGCACGAGATCGCACGCCAGGATCTCGCCCGGTACCGTGTCAACCAGCGCGTTGAGCACGGCACGGCAAATGGACTGTAGGTTTTCGGTCAGGAGTTTCTGCATGTGCCAGGAACCCTCGATGTCGAAGTCGTACCAGCCGATCGGACCGCAGCCCGGAAGCCCGGTTCCAATCCGGTATCCTGGGTATCGGCGGTCTGCGGCGCCAATTAAGCGGGAGTTTCCGTCGCTGAGGAACCGGGGCCCAGCGTTTCTGCCAGGACAGCGGCCAGGCCCGCGTCGGTTGGTTCCGCGGCGGTCACGACGCGACGCCAACCGCGCACGGCGGCGCGCGCGGCCGTGACCGGTCCCAGGCAGGCGGCCGGAGCGCTCGCGTACAGGCGATGGCCGGCAAATCCAGCCTCGAACGCGTCCACCGCCGATCCAGAGGCGAAGATCACCGCCGAGACGGCCGACTGCTGCACCAGTTTTTGGACGTCGGGCGGAGGAGCCACACCGACCGTCCGGTACAGGGTCCAGACCTCGACCACGGCCCCGCGATCCCGCATGGCCGCCTCGATCTGCTCGCCGGCCAGATCGCCGCGCACGCGGAGCGCGCGCAGCACGCGCAACCCGGAACCGCCGACGAGCGAGCCCAGCGCCCGCGCGAGTTCGTCCCCGGTCGCCGTGGCGGGACAGAGAGCAGCTTCACGCCGGAGCAGCTCGCGCGCCGCCTGGGCGGTGCCGGGGCCGACCACCGCCAGGCGCAACCCCGGCGGCAACAGATCGGAATCGCCTCCGCACGCCGCCGGTCCGGTCGGGCTGCGTCCGGCCGCCAGACGATCGCGCAGATAGCGCACAGCGTTGGGACTGGTCAGAACCAACCAGTCGAACTGCGTCAGGTCCGGCGGTGGCGCTGTCGCCGGGATCGGTTCGGTCCGCACCAGCGGGCATGCCACGACTTCGGCGCCCAGCGACGCCAGGATCCGCCGCAGTGCTGCGGATCGATCGAGCGCGCGGGTCACCAGGATCCGGCGACCGGTCAAGCGCGGCAGTTGATCCAGGTTCATGGCTCGAGCCTCTGACGTCCTCGCTGCCTGGCGCACAACCCGGCGCGGCGGGTCGACTCGGCAAGGTCGCGCGAGTTCACGACGGCGCGCAGATAACAACGAACATAACCGCGGAGACGTCAACGCGCGAACACCGGAGCGCGCGGCGCCTTGTCGGCGCGGCGTCTCTTCGCTATTGTCCCGTTGACCTCGACGTCGCAAACCCGGCAACAAGGAGACCGCGTGAAACGACATTCGGCGCCCTGGATCAGCGGACAGATGCTGGCGATCTTGGCGGCGGGCGCACTAGTGGGCGCCGGTTGCGCCAAGGCCCCCTCCGGCGATCAGCTCGCCGTCCACAAGGTCACGACCGTCACGACCCATACGACGGCGCGTCCGTCCGGACTTGCCGTTGCGTCCGGCACCGACACGCTCGTGCTCTGGCTGGGATCGACGGCGGCGCGGCGCGACAGCCGCGACGGCACCTTCCTGGTCGACTCCGCGCGCGATCGCCTGCTCTATGTCGACCACCGCGAACGAACCTGGACGGCGCAAAGCACGCACGAGGTCCAACACTTGTTGGCGGCGATCGCCGCCGACTCGCTCACCGAGCCGAGTGACGATCCGCGGCTCGCGCAGCTCAAGAGCATGTTGGACGTCGCGGTCAAGGTTACCGATGCCGGCGAATATGCGACCGTCGACGGCTACCGCTGCCGCCGTTGGCTGATGGAGCAACAGATCGGAGAGGTCGTCACCACCAGTGAACTCTGGCTGACCGAGGACATCGCGGTGGATTTCGAGCTTCTGCATCGCGCCACGCGGCCGGCTCTACTGTCGATCCCGGGCGGCGAGGCAGCCCTAGCTGAGCTGGCCAAGCTCCGAGGCGTACCGGTGGTGGCA
>JAQULN010000032.1 GCA_028718575.1 Candidatus Krumholzibacteriia bacterium
CGTGCGGCCGGCGGCCAGACTGGATGCCGAGGCGGTCGCGATCGCCCTGCGCAGCCACCCGCTTTTAGGCATCCTGATCGGCCCCTCCCGCCTCTATCCGCAGCCGCCGTTCTCCGAGTCGGAGCTTGTCCGCGCCGTACTCGCGTTCGCAGCTCTGGGACGAGCGTTCGCCGCCGATCGTCCGGATGCCGCGACGCTCGAGGAACTGGAGGTCAATCCCGCGGTTGCCAACGGCGGCCGGCTGCTCGCCCTCGACGGGGTCGGGCTGGTGTCGCAACGGAAGTGGCCGTCGGTCGAGCGCCCGACCGCCAAGATCCGCCCTCTGCTGGAACCGCGCAGCGCTGTCGTGATGGGCGTCAGCACCAAAGGCGCCAATCCCGGTCGCATCATCCTGGAAAACCTCCTGCGCAGCGACGGCCCGGTGCGCGACGATCTGGCCGTGATTCACCCGCGCGAGGATTCGATCGCCGGCGTGCCGTGCTATCCGAATTGCGCCGCGCTGCCTGCCAAGGTCGATCTGGCCGTGGTCGCGATTCCTGCCGAGGGCGCACTGGCGGCCATTACCGACCTGGTCGAGACCGACAAAACCGAATCGATCATCCTGATTCCCGGCGGGTTCGCCGAGACCGGCGCGACCGAACTCGCCACCGCGATCGAGGCGCAACTCGCCCGGGGGCGCACCGGCGACGGCCGGGGACCGGTGATGGTCGGCGGCAACTGCCTCGGCATCGTCAGTCGCGATCAGTACAACACCTTCTTCATTCCTCTCTACAAGCTGCCGTTCAGCCCGGCCCAGGGCGGCAACCTGGCGATCGTCAGTCAATCGGGAGCCTATCTGGTGACCTTCGCCAGCAACTACGACGGTGTCATCCAGCCCCGCGCCAGTATCAGCTACGGCAATCAGATGGACCTGACGGTAGCGGATTTCCTGTGGCATTTCGTGGCGGACGCGCGGGTCGACACGGTGGCTTGCTACATCGAGGGGTTCAAGCCCGGCGACGGAGCGCGTTGCCTCGACGCCATCGGCGAGGCCCGCCGGCGCGGCAAGCGCGTCGTGGTTTTCAAGGCCGGCAAAACGCCGTTGGGCGCTCAGGCTGCCGCGAGCCATACCGCGTCCCTGGCCGGCGACTACCGCGTGGCGCAGGCCTGCCTGCAGCATGCCGGCGCGGACGTGGCGGCCACGCTGGACGAATTCGAGGATCTTTTAAAGACCTTCACCCTGCTTGGCGGGCGGCGCGTGACCGGCCGCCGCGTCGGCGTTCTGAGCAACGCCGGATTCGAATGCAGCACGGTGACCGATGCGCTCGGCGACCTCGAACTGGCGCCTTTCGACGCGGCCACGCGCGCGGCGTTGGACGCGGCGCTGCCGGGCATCGCCCACCGCGATAATCCCGTCGACGCCACGCCGATGGCGGGAAACGAAGCCTACGCAGCAGCGTCAGGGGCGATCCTCGCCTGTCCGCAGGTCGACGCCGTGATCCTCTCGGCCGTGCCGGTGACGGGCGCCCTGGAAACGCTCGCGCGCGCCGCCGATGGGAGCCATGGCGAGGACATCGATCGTCCAAGCTCTTTGGGGCGACGCTGGCTGCCGTTGCTCGCCGATTGCGCCAAACCGGTCGTGGTGGTGATCGATTCCGGGGCTCTCTACGACCCGCTCTGCCGCCAGCTCGAAGCCGCTGGTGTGCCGGTGTTTCGCAAGATCGACCGCGCCGTCCGCGCCCTCGCCGCGTTCTGCCGTCCCGCCGGCCGGAGACCGGTCGAGGATGGGGTGCGGGCGTCGGACCGATAACCGAACAGGAGTCGTCCTCATGCGGAAGTTCTGGATCGTATTTCTGGTGATCGCCGTGCTCTTGGTCGGCGGCCTCGGCTTGCTCTGGAAATCGGTTACGTCGCTGGACCGCACCTCGGGCGCCGCCAAGGGCAGGGTCCTCCACTGGCAGGCCTCGGACGCCTATCCAGAACAGGCTCCCTCCGGCTTCATGGAGCACATGATGGCCGGCGACGGCATGACCCATCACGAGTTGCTCTTCGGCCTGAAACGCGCCGCCGCCGATCCGGATGTCGAAGCGCTGGTCCTGGACCTGCGGGGCGTCATGCTGAATTGGGCGCAGCTCGAGGAGCTGCATGGTGCGGTGACGCACGTCCGTCAAGCCGGCAAGACCGTCTGGGCCTACATCGAATCCGGCGGCAACGCGGATTTCGCGCTCGCGTCGGCGGCTGATCGCATCGCCATGGCGCCGGAGGGCAACCTCATGGTGCTCGGCATTGCCGCCGAACTCGCGTTCCTGCGGGACACCCTCGGCAAACTGGGCATCGCAGCGGATTATCTGCACGTCGGCCAGTACAAGAGCGCGCCCGAGCAACTCACCCGCACTGAGGCCAGCGAGGCGAACCGTGAGATGACGACCAGTCTGGTCGAGGGGCGCTACCGGCTCCTGGTCGATTTGATCGCACAAGGCCGCGGCCGCGACGCGGCGACGGTCCAGCGCTGGATCGATGTCGGACTTTATGACAGCGAATCGGCGCTCGCGGCGGGGCTGGTCGATACGCTGCTCGATGACAGCGCCCTGCTCGGCGACATCTACCCCAAGGACGACATCGCCGACCTTGCCGCCTACGCCCGCCGGGGCCAGCGCGGATCATCGCGCCACCAGGTCGCGCTGGTGGTCGCGGCCGGCACGATCTACCCGGGCGAGTCGAGGTACGACAACATGCTCGGCCGAGTGCTGGGCAGCGATACCGTGATCGAGCAACTCGCCCGCGCGCGGCGCGACGAGAACATCGGGGCCGTGGTGTTGCGCGTTCACAGCCCCGGCGGCAGCGCGTTGGCGAGTGATCTGATCTGGCGCGAGGTCGAGCGCGTGCGCGAAGTCAAACCGGTCATCGTCAGCATGGGCGGTTACGCGGCGAGCGGCGGCTACTATATCGCCTGCGGCGCCGATTCGATTTTTGCCGACGCGGGCACGCTGACGGGCTCGATCGGCGTTTTCGCGGGCAAACTGAACTGCGCGGAGCTCTACGCCAAGCTCGGCGTGCACCGAGAGTTCATCACCCGCGGCGAGAATGCGCTCTTATGGTCTGATGACAGCGGATTTACGCCGCCACAGCGCAAGCTCTTCCAGGAACAACTGGATCGCTTCTACGAGCGTTTCTTGGCGAAGGTCGCCGCGGGCCGCGGCTTGAGCCGCGACCAGGTGGCCGCGGTGGCTCAGGGCAGGGTTTGGACCGGCGAGCAGGCTCTGGCGCACGGCCTGGTCGACGGCGTGGGCAGTCTGGATCGGGCGCTCGCTGCCGCCAAGGCCATGCTCGATCTAGCGCCCGACGAGCGCGTACAACTGCGGATCTATTCCAAACAGCTGAGCTGGATCGAGCGGACCATGCTCGACGCGCTGCGTTCCCGCGCGGGATCCGACTGGTCGCGCCTGGCCTGGGAGGGTGCGTCGGCAGGATTGCCCGAACCGTTCGCCGCGTCCGCGGCCGCTGTCGCGCGAGCTGGTCTGGGCGATGTCATTCCGCTATTGGACGGCCGGCCGCTGGCGCTGATGGCCTGGCGGGACGCACCCCGTCACGGGTCGGTCTCGCAACCGTAGCGGTGCAGATCCAACCCCGCCGGAAGTCGCTGCAGGAGACGGACCGCGCGGCGTTCGTCCAGGGAAGGGTCGGCGCGCAGTGGGGGAGCGGCTCCCCACAGCAAGTGTGTCCGGTCCGGCGAATGGCCCCACAAGAACAAGCAATGGCCAAGTTCGTGGGCGAGGCCGCGAACGGCGTACGGCCTTGCCGACGCGCGGCTGTAGTTGTCGCCAGCGGCGATCCGCATGCGCAGCGGCCGGCCGTCGGCGTCGTAGCGGGTCAACTGGACCTGCAGAGGCGGCCGGAGCAGACTGCCGGCATAGTGGGCCAGGCGGACGCCCCAGGCGGCGTCGTCGGTCCAGACGAAGAGCGGCTCCGTTTCGCCGGTGTTCCAGAGTGTGACCGCCTCGCGCAGGCAGGCCGCCAGATCCACGTCGCCACTCTGTGCCGGTGGGGACCCGACCGGGACCGGGCTGCCGGGCCAGTGCGTCACAACGGCGTCGAAACGCGGCGTGAGCAGGTCCCGCAACATGGCGACCAGATCGGGGTAGGCGGGCGAATCGATCGCTAGCCGCGGCAGCGGCGGCGTCGCCGACAGAGCGGCAAGATCGGCTACCTGCATCCCGAGCCAGAACGTGTCCGCCGGGGTCAGGCGCAAGTCAGCCGGGTCGCTGACGGCTGTGATGCCGTTCAGGCGCCAGCGGTAGCGTTCGCCGCGGACGCTCAGAACCGCGGATCCGGTGTGCCGGCCGGCGGGCTCGAGGTCGGCCGACCAGCGCCACAACCAGGCGCCGTCAGATACCTGCAGCCATTCCTTCAGACCGCCGGGCCAGGTGCCGAAAGTGTCGGCGACGGGCTCCAGCGGCGAATCGGACCGGCTGCAGCCGGCCAGCAGCCAGCCGGCGAGCAGGGCGGTGGGCAGTCCGAGCGAGATCCAACGGCCGAGCATGGTGCGACCTGCCTGCGGGAGGGGGCCGGCTGCGGGTTGCAGACGGCGCGCCCGCTCGGTTGCCGGTTCCGGAACCGGGGCACAAAAAGAATTGGCCGGAGTTTGGACCATCGTTATCCTTGCAGGCGCGGCGGCGACGGTGACATCGACGGCGGACATCATGCAAGGGAGTGACCACGGCGGTTGCCGCCGCCCAGGAAATCCGCCGGCCGCATGGTGAATCTGACGGCTGCGCGGGTAGCGGAAGGATGTCAGGGTTGATCGATCCCTATCTCGACGAGGAAGGCGGCGGCAAGAACCGTTTCGATCCGTTCGCCATCCTGCGGATGTTCTGGCGGCGCAAGTGGCTGTTTCTGGTGCCGTTCGGCCTCTGCCTGGCGATGGCGGCCGTCGCCATCAAGACGATGACGCCGATCTTCGAGTCGGCGGCGCAGATCCGCGTGGTCTACGAAATGACCAGCAGCCGCCTGCTCGACGACGAATCGCGGCGGTTCCGGCGCCCGCAGGATATGGACCAGGCCACGCTGTCGAACATCTGGAACATCGTGACGTCACCGAAATTCGTCGATCTGGTTGTGCGGGAATCGCGTCTCTACACCGGGCGCGCGCAATTGCCCGAGAGCGATCAGGAGGTGATCCCGGCGACGTTGACTCCAGAGGAGATGCGGGCGGTCCGGCGGGAGTCGGCCCGGTTCCGCGCCAAGCTTCGCGTGCGCCGCGAGGGGGACCAGCTCTTCGACATCGGCGTCCGCGATGTCGATCCGCGCCAGGCGTACATTCTGGCCAGGGTGGTGTTCGACCGGTTCCTGGAGGAAGAACGCGCGACGCGGACCGCTCCGCGCACGGCGACGCGGGACTTCCTGGCGCGGCAGCGCACGACCTATGAACTGGCGCTGAAAGCCGCCGAAGACTCCCTGGCCAGTTTCCAGCGCTCGATCCTGACGGAGTCGTTGGCCGGCAACCCGATCAACGCCAACAACTTGAATACTGCCGAAGCCAGCCTGCGCAATCTGCAGGATCAGTACTACAACACCGACATCAACGAGATGGCTGGACTCGAGCAACGGGCGAGGGGAGTCACGGGCGACGTTCCCGGGATCAACGCGTTGTTGCGCGACAACGAGGTCGTGCAGGTACTGCAAGATCTCCGCGAGCTGGAGTTCTCCCGCATGATCGGCAGCGGCTCGCTGAATCTGGCCAACGATCTCGGGCAGGCGCGGGTCCGCTTGAACAGTCTGATCGAATCGCGGGTGGCCCGCCAGTATTCCCAGCTTGGCACGATGGATCGCGAGTCCGTGATCCAGTACCTCTACTTCATGGTCTACCGCGAAGCCAAGGGACGTGTCCTGGAGAATCTCTCGCGCCATGTCCGCAATTACCGTGAGTTTACGACTCGCCAACCCATCCAATCGGCGCGCTTGGCGGAGTTGGAGGAAGAAGTCGTCAACCGACGCAATCTCCTGGATTCGATCGAGCGCGAAATCACCCAGCAGACACTCAATTTGGAAGCCAGTCTCGCCGAGGTCGGCTATCGAATCGAAGTGCGGCGCGATCCCCGGCCGCCAAGCCGCCCCGTCGAGCCGGACAAACTCAAGCTGAGTTTCATGGCGTTCGTGCTCTCGCTGGCGATCGGGTTCGGACTCGTCGTGATCTCGATCCTGTTGGATCGCACGTTCACGGCGGTTGCCGATATCGAGCAGGCCCTGCGGCTGCCCGTCATCGGGACCCTGCCGATGATTCAGGACGAACATTTCCAGCGTAAACAACGGTTGCGCCTGCTGCGCTGGTTCGTGCTCGTGATCCTGATCCTGGGCGTCGCGGCGGGGTTCCTATTCTATATCTATCCGCGCATGAACTGACGGAGAGGGACGCCATGGCCAAGAAGCGGAAGCACAAGAGCGGCGGCGGACTGTTCGACATCGAGTCGCCGATGGCTATCGAGCTGCGGCGCATCATGATTCGCCTCGGCCGCCAGATCGACCTCGAGCGCAAACGCGCCTTGCTGATCACCAGCGCGGAGCGGGGAGAAGGCAAGAGCTTGTTTGCTCTGCATTTCGCGCTCGTGTTGGCCTATCATCTGCAGAAGAAGATCCTTTTGTTGGACGCGGACGTCCGGCGGCCGGTTCAGCATACGGTATTTCAAGTGCCGCTTTCACCGGGATTTGCCGAATTGCTGGCGGGGACGCTGCCCGTGAAGGAGGCGATCCGCCCGACCAAGGTCAAGAACCTGGGCTTTCTGCCGGCGGGGTTGGGCGGCGGCAATCCCAGCCGCTTGTTCAGCGGCGACCGGGTCCGCGATACCGTCCGCGAGTTGCACGAGTTCTACGATATCGTTCTGCTTGACTCGCCGCCGGTCGTGCCGGTCTCTGATCCGCTGCACTACCTGTCGGGCGTCGACGGTGTCTTGTATCTGGTGATGGCGGGCCAGACCCATCGCGACGTGACTCAACGCGGCGTCGAGATCCTGCGCTCGGCCGGGGCCAACATTCTGGGGGTGGTGGCGAACAACCTCGCCGAGGTTCTGCCTTACTACTACGACCGCAAGTACTACGGCTATTCTCGGTGAGCGTCGCCCATGGTCCCGGCAGCAGCCCGCTACGCGACGCTCCAAGGAGGCGACAGGAGCGCCCCGAGGCGGGCGGCGTCGCGCAGTGCGATACGTTCGCTCACCGCTAGCAGCGTGGTCGAACGCTGTCGCTGCTGTTGGCGATGGATAGGCTAGCTGACAGGCCGGGCGGGCGGCGTCGCGCAGCGGGACGCCAGCCCGGCCTGTCAGCTAGCCGCCTTGGATTTGAAATCCCGCCCGATCCAGCCCCTGGCCGCCAGCAGCAGAAGCGTCGACAGCGAAGCCAAGCAGGCGAAGAACAGCCACATCGTTTCCGGGCTGCGCGGTCCTTCGGCCGGGACGTACTTCTGCATCATCAGACCTGAGTAGAGCGGCACGAGCATCTTGGTCAAGAACCAGGGGAATTGCGCCACGCCCATATACGCGCCAGTGCGTCCTTCCGGTGCTATCTCTGCGGCATACTGCAAAAAGCGCGGCTGCCACATTGCCTCGCCGACGGTCATGACCAGTAGATAGCCCAGCAGAGCGGGCAGGCTCGTGCTGATGCCCAGCAGGAACGCCGGCGCCGCCATGATCGCTGTGCCGATGATCATCATGTTGTAGACCTTCTTGCGAAAGGTCAGCGCCGTGATGATCGGCACGAAGATGAAGATCAGGATCGGGTTCATGTTCGAGAAGACTTCGAAGTTGCGGCTCACGAAGCCGCCCTCGAACGCCCGCTCGAGGTACTGCGGCAGCACCAGCCAGTTGTACGTAAAGAGCGTCTGGACCGGAATCAGCGCGAAGATGAAATAGAAGAATTTACCGTCGCCGAGGGGATGATTGGCGAGCCAACGGTAGATTCCATGCCGCCAACTCGAGACCAGTTGCAGGATGATCAAGCCGACGCCGATGACGCCCCACACAATGAGATTCACCGGGCGGCCCAGGAAGTAGACGCTGCCTAGCAGCAGGAAAACCGTGATCCACAAGTGCAGCGGCACGCGACGGTCTCGATCGTACTGGATGGCCTGCGACGGCGCGGCGGGGGCGCCATCGGCGGCGGCCTTTTGCGTCTCGCGTTCCTGCTCGGCGCTGACAATGGCCTGCTGCTCGACCTTGCGCGTCAGAATCAGGTAGGTCGCAAGCAGGGCGATCAATGTCAGGCCTGTGTAGATCCAGTAGGAGCCGGTGATGCCGATGGCGCGGCGAATGCCGCTGAACCCGGCCGGCAGAAAGCCGCCGAGATTCATCAGCGCGTACAACATCGCGTAGCCCATGGCCGCCGTTTTCGGACTGGTGAATTTCCGGATGCCGGCATAGGCGGCGGGCTGGTACATCCCATACCCGATCACGACCAACAGGATGCCGCCCATCGTCATCAGATGCAGGGGCGACCACAGGCCGGTTCCGGGAAACACCACCGGCGCGGCCGACATCACGACGCGCCCGGCCAACAGGAAACAGAACGCCAGCAGCAGGGTTCGGCGCACGCCCCGGCGATCGGCGATCGTACCCAGAAAGAACATGGAGATGGTGATGCCCGCCGTCAGGACCATGACCATGTGATGGGAGTGGACGTCCTGATTGGGCAGGCCGCGGAAGATGAAACTCGAGAAGTGCATGGCCAGATAGCCGAGCATGCCGAAGTAGACCCAACCCTCGAGGAAGTAGGCCAGGTTGATGCCCCAGAGGGCGCGCGGCGCATGGACCAGATCCACGAATGGTTGCGTGATCTGCCGCCAGGGGCTTTGGGGCTCGACGGCGTTGGGGGCAGCGGCCATGACAATGGATCCTTCCGCGAAAGGTCTTCAGGCGAAGCGATTGCACAAGGTAACGCCGCGCCGTCGCGAGGGTCAAGAATTCACCCGCAAGAAGCAAATAGCTTCTCCCGGCGCCGAAGGAGGCGGTGCCGCCCGCCTTTTACAGCGTCGCTTCGAGCCGGCTGCGGATCGTCCGGCGCGCCGTGTCCGCCTTCTGCTCGCAGGCGGTCATCAACTCGCTCGCCTGCCGGCGGGTTGCGTCCAGGAAGGTCGGCTCCTCGCTCTGATTCAGGCCGGCCAGCTGCGCCAGATTGATCAACACGTTGTAATAGGCGCCTTCGGCGCCGGCGGCGGCGGTGAGTACGGCGACGCCGGCATCGGACAAGCTGTTCTGGTTGCCGAGGCGGGCGATCTGTTCGGCCAGGTCCAGCAACGCCGGTACCTTCTGCAGTACGGACAAGGGAATGCGCGTCGCCCCGCGGGTGGCTGCGGCGATGGCGCGGTCGCGGGCCTGCTGTTGCTCAGGCGTCTGCTTGGGCAGTCCGAAACAGGCCATGACCTTGTTGAAAGCGTCAGTATCGAGATCGATCGCAGCCAGGAAGAAGTCCTTCAGTTCCTGGGCCTGGTCGGCGATCGCGATGACCTGTTGCTCGACCGCGGCGTATGCCTTCTTGCCGGCGGTCAAGTTGCCAACCATGGCTACCAGACCGGCTGCCTGGGCGGCGCACAGCGCAGCGACCGAGCCGCCGCCGGGCGCGGGGGAGTCGCTGGAAAGCTCGTCCACGAACTCGCGGTTCGTCATGCTGACCAGCGGGCCGTCGCCCAGCCCGGCCTGGTACTCGATCACCCGCTCCCGCGGGTCGAACGGACCCAACTCCGCCAGGCCGAGGCTCTGGATCGCGGTTTCCAGAAGCTGCCGTTTCGGCACCCCCGTCGACAAGCCAGCCTGGGTCAAGTAATACCGGCCGGCGGCCAGGAGGTCCTGTTCGGGAATCAGGCCGACCAGTTCGCTGCCGGTGACGCGGACGCCGAGATCGCGAGCGGCGGAGCGGCAGGCTTCAAAGGCTTGGTGCGGTTTGGTTATCGCCGTATTGACGAGGTTGATCGATACCTGCGCGCGGCCATATTCCGGAATGACCCAACCGACGGCCTTGCAGGCCTCGAGCCGGTACTTACCCGGCACCAGAACGTTATTGCCCTCGGCGTCCTTGACCAATTTGCCCTGCGCGTTGCGCTGGGCGCGCCCGGCCTCCTTGATCTCCAGGGCGATCTCGCCGGCCAGCTTCTTCTGGCGCGTATTCAAATTCACGTTGTAGGCGACGAGGAATCCCCGGGCGCCGACATTGATCGCGCCGCAGCGCGCCGTATGATCGTTCCACTCGTTGGGTCCGAAATCGGGTGCCCAGGCTGCGGTGCCGAGCTTGTTGGCGAGGGATTCATACTCGCCCTTGCGCAGGTCGGCCAGGTTGCGGCGCTGCGGCTGTGTCGCCGCGGCTTCGTACAAATAAACGGGGAACCCGAGTTCCTCGCCGATGCGCTTGCCCACCCGGCGGGCGATTTCGGCACACTCTTCCATAGTGACCCCGCGCACGGGCACGAACGGGCAGACATCGGTGCTGCCGTGGCGCGGATGCGCGCCCTTGTGGCGGCGCATATCGATCAGCTCGCCGGCGCGCTTGACGACGCGGAAGGCCGCTTCAGCGACTCCCGCCGGCGGTCCGATGAACGTGATCACCGTCCGATTGGTGTCGGCGCCCGGGTCGACGTTCAACAGGCGGACCCCTTCGACTTCGCCGATGACCGCCGTCACGGCGTCGATGACGCCGCGGTCGCGGCCTTCACTGATGTTGGGGACGCACTCGACGAGCTGGTTCATCCTGCGCACCTCGATGGCTTGGGTTCGCGCGGCCTGGCCCGGTCGGCCCGCAGCGCCCGTTGGGCCAAGTTACACAACCTGAAGCGGTATTTCCAGCCCGGGGCGGCGGCGTTGCGACTGCGGCATGCAACCTTAACGGTCGTATTTGCGTCCTTGGCGAGTCCGCAGCGTCCGCAACCCACGCAGCGAGGAAGAAGACATGCTCCGCAGGCACAAGCGAATCCTGATGCCGGCCGCCGCCCTGGCCGTGGGCCTGGTCGGATGCTTCGTTTTCGCGACCCGGCACAATGACGTCCCGCTGTTCGGTCTGACCAAAGCGAACGCGGCGCCGGACAGTTCGGCGGCCGCCGCGGAGCCGGACTCCGCGCGAACCCCCGCCGTACCCGTCGAGGTCGCAACGGTAGAGCGGCGCGCCGTCGCCGCCTTTCATCGCGCCGCCTCCAGCATCGAAGCGGCGCGCCTGGTCGAGGTGCCCTGCCGCGCCGCCGGGAGTGTACGCGCCGTGACGGTCGAGGAAGGCGATTGGGTGGTACGGGATCAGATCCTGGCCGAGTTGGACAACGCGCGGCAGAAACTCGAGCTGCGCCGCGCGGAGCTGCAACTGGCGGAACAGCGACGCAAGTTGCAGCGGGCCGAGCAGATGGCCGGCGAATCGCTGATCAGCCAGGAGGAATTCGACACCCAGCGTACGGCGTACGAACGAACAGAAGCCGAGCGCGACCTGGCGGCGATCAATCTGGCCGAGACCTACGTGAAGGCGCCGTTCGCCGGTCAGCTCACCGCGCGGCACGTGGTCGCGGGCCAACAAGTCCTCGGCGGCCAGGCGGCGTTCGTCCTGGCCGATTTCGAGCCCCTGCGGGTGCGGGTCCATTTGCCGGAAGCGGTTGCCGCCAAGATCGCGATCGGCGAACCCGCTGTGCTGGAGACGGATGCCGCCGCGGGCCAGCTGCAAGCCTGGGTCGAGCGGATCAATCCCGTGGTCGATCCCGGCACGGGCACGGTGCAGGTGACGTTGCGCTTGCCCGCCGCCGCCGCGGTCCGCGCGGGCGGTTTCGTCAAGGCGCGGTTGACCACCGACCGCAAACAGGATGTCCTGGCCGTGCCGAAACTTGCGCTCGTCGACGAGGGCGGCCTGCGCAGCGTCTTCGTGGCGGCGGCGGACACGGTGCGCAAAGTCGAGATCACGACCGGCCTCTATGACGACACGCATGTCGAGGTCACCAGCGGCCTGGAGGAGGGTTGGCTGGCGGTGACGTTGGGCCGCGGCGGTCTGCGGACCGGGACCAACATCGAGATCCTGCCCGACAGCAACCTGACTGAGCTGGCCTCGCGCTAAAGAGACGCTCAAGGAGTCGCCGTGAACCTTGTCCGCTGCGCGGTGCACCGTCCGGTCACCATTTGTATGATCGCGCTGGCCGCCGTCGTGTTCGGTCTGGTCTCGCTACAACGGCTGGACCTGAGCCTCTTGCCGGAAATCCGCTACCCCACGTTGACGGTCCAGACGGAGCTGACGGGTTCCGCGCCGGTCGATGTCGAGAACCTTGTGACGCGTCCACTGGAGGAAGCAGTCGGCGTGGTCGCGGGACTGCGGCGCATCCATTCGCTCAGCCAGGCCGGCCTGTCGCAGATCAGCCTCGAGTTCGACTGGGGCACGGCGATGGATCACGCCGGCCTGGATGTGCGCGAGAAACTCGACCTCGTGCGCTTGCCGGACGACGCCACCGTGCCCGTGGTCTTGAAGTACGATCCGGCGCTCGACCCGGTCTTGCGCATCGGTTTGTGGGGCGATCTGCCGCTGGCGGTCGTGCGCGCGGCCGCCGAAGACGTGCTCAAGACCGAGATCGAGGCAATCCAGGGCGTCGCCGCCGCGCGGGTGACGGGCGGACTCGAGGAAGAGATCCAGATCCTGGTGGACGGCGGGCGGCTGGCGGCGTTCGGGCTGGACATCGGGCAGGTCGAACAAGTGATCGCTCGCCAGAACGTGAACGCTTCGGGAGGGCGCCTGCAAGATCGCGGCGCCGAATACATCGTGCGGACCCTGCGCCGGATCGACGACCTCGACGATCTCGACCAGGTCACGGTCGGCACGGCCGGCGGCCGGCCGGTGGCCCTCCGCGAGGTCGCCACGCTCGTGCGCAGCCACAAAGAACGCACCGAGATTACGCACGTCGACGGGCGCGAGAGCGTCGAAATCGCCGTCTTCAAAGAGGGCGACGCCAACACGGTTGCCACCGCGCGCCGCGTCCGGGCCGCGCTCGCGCAATTGCCAGGGCGGCTGCCCGCCGGCTTGCAGCAAGCCGTGCTCTTCGACCAGTCCGTCTACATCTCGCAGGCGGTGCGGGAGGTGCGTCGCAACGCACTGATCGGCGGCCTGCTGGCGGTACTGGTTCTGTTCGTGTTCCTGCGCGATCTGCAGAGCACGCTGGTGATCGGCCTGGCGATTCCGCTCTGCATCGTCGCCACGTTCATTCTGATGCTCTCGCGCGGCGTTTCGCTCAATGTCATGAGCCTGGGCGGCTTGGCGCTGGGCGTCGGCATGCTGGTAGACAACTCCATCGTGGTGCTCGAAGCGATCAAACGCCGCCGCGAGGAAGCGGGCCCGCGCGCCGATCCGCACGCGACCGCGATCGCTGGCGCGGTCGAAGTCGCCGCGGCGGTGACGGCCTCGACCTT
>JAQULN010000033.1 GCA_028718575.1 Candidatus Krumholzibacteriia bacterium
GTATGCTCCTGTACTTAGCGTTCTCGCAAGGCCTTTCCCGATGAAGCCGCTCGCGCAACTTCATCCGAAAGGCTCGGAATCACGATCGGGCCGTCGCACGCTATTCCGTTGTCAAAGAGCGAGACCGCTGGAACTTGCCACCGGTTGGCCGGCCCGACAGAATCGGGACCGGGCCAAGTAAGTTAAGCGAGACTTCGGGTTCTGTCAACCCTCAAGTTGAGATTTTTCGCCGCTCTTGCGGGCCGGGCTCGGAAACGGTCGTTAGCGACCGCTTGCTCCGCACGCGGTGCAAGCGCAACGGGGGCGCAATGTAGACCGGCCCGTCGCGGCTGTCAAATAGAAAATTAACAGACCTCAGGCTTTCGGCAGGGACCGCCGCGGCTCGGTGTCGAGAACCGGCGGCGGCGGGTCGATGTCCGCGCGCAGCTGGAGCCGCATCTCGAACGCGTACCGGCGCGCGAGTCGGCGGTGCCGCGCGGACCACGGCCGACAGGCGTGCCACACGCTGAGCATCCCCTTCTCCCAAAACAGGGCACAACGCAGGAGTTCGACGGTGCACCGGCCGCGGTGTTTCGCGATGAACCGCCGGTAGCTGCTTTGGAACTGAGTCAAACTGAACAGGGAGACCAGATCCGCCGCGCGTCCCTCGAGGTGAATCACTTCGACCGCGGTGCAGAGCATGATGGGCAGGCCCGCTCGCCAGGCGCGAAGACACCAGTCGGTTTCCTCGAAGTAGAGAAAGAAACGTTCGTCCAGCGTTCCCACGCGCGCCAGAACATCGCGGGGAATGAGCAGGCACGCGCCCGCGACGTAGTCCACCAGCCGTGACGGCTCGCCGCGGCGCGGCACGTCGGTAAACCGACTCCAACGTTGCCAGCGCCGGCCGAACGGCAAGCTTGCCAGCGGCCGTAGCCAGTGGAACCGCAAGGCGGGGAAGTTGCCGCAGCTCGTCGTCGGTGTGTCGTCATGCGCGATGAGCAGCGGTCCGAAACCGCCGCATTCGGGGTGATGCGCGGCGACGGCCGCTAGAGCCGCAAGCGACCCCGGCGGGCAGACCGTATCGGGGTTCAACAACAAAACATTGCGGCCGCTCGCGCGCCGCAGCGCGACATTGTTCGCACGGGCGAAGCCCAGATTGGCCCCTGCGGCGACGACCTGAACGGCGGGGAATCGCTCCTGGACCATGGCCGCCGAACCGTCGCGGGAATCGTTGTCGACCACGATGATTTCGCTGGTCAAGCCCGCGGTCGCCGCCGGCAGGCTGGCGAGACAGGCCGCCAGCAGGTCTCGCGTGTTCCAGTTGACGATGATGATGCTGAGATCGACGGTCGCCATGAGGCCGCCAGCATAGTCTCCGTCCGGCATCGATTCAACCGGCAAGCCGAAGCACCCCGCCGGTCAATCGCGCGAGATTGGCGGCGGTGTTTCGCCTCCGCTGCTCGCAGGCGGGCGGCGGGCCCAGGCCGCCAGGAAGATCCCCGGCGCGTCGGGCGCCGCCGCGGCTTCGGCGCGAACCAGGCGCGCGGCCAGACGGCTGGCCTGCAAACGCCCGAAATTGAATCCTTCGCGAATGCCGCGCGCGAAGAGTGCGCAGGCCAACTCGCTGCGAAAGAGAACTCGCAGGCGAATATCGGTCAACCCGGACTCCGCCAAGAGAGTCCGCAGGCTTTCCGGCGTGTAGTACTGGACCACGTGATGCTCGCTCTGGTGCCGCCGGCGCAGCTCGGGGTCGACGATCGCCGCCAGTGTATCGACCGAAAAAATCAGACTGCCGCCCGGCTTCAGGATCCGCGCGCACTCGGCGAGAATGGCGCGATGCTCGGGAATATGCTCGAGAACACAGATGCTGAAGATGCGATCGAACGTGGCGTCCGGCCAACCGACGTCGGCGAGGGCGCGCGATTCGAAGTCGACGACGCCGCCGCGTACATAGCGGCTGTACCATTGGGCTTGCGCGATGAACTCCGGATTGACGTCCAGACCAGTTGTGTGACCGGCGCGTCGCCCGATCAGAAAAGTCTGCAGCCCGGCGCCGCAGCCGATGTCCAGGACTCGCTCGCGTCCCGTCCAGGCCAGCTTCTCGACCAGCTCGTGGAACTCGAGAATCTTGAACGGACTGTAGGTGAAATGGATGTGCGGCCAGACGCCCGCGGCCATCAGGACCCGCAGCCCCGCTTTCTGGATGGCATTCAGTTGGTTCATGATCCGCCTCGGGCGCACGTCTGAATCCGGCGTCGACATTCGCCGTCGCAATCTATCGCCGATGCGGCCGGCGGTCCAGCGCGTTCCGGGCGCGGCCGGCGGTCCAGCGCCTCGCCGCCTCCGGCGGCGGCAGGGCAACGCCGATGGAACTCGGCGGGCCCCGGACAGGTTGCAAACCGCGGCTCCCTTCGCGACTGGTCTTTGACGGTTGGCCCCGGATTCCCTAAGGTTGTGCCGGCAAGGGAGTGCTCGGCTTTCGCGCAGAACAGGATCCTATGACCGCTTGGCTGCAGCGCACGATTCCACGCCGTTGGGTGCAGCGACTGCTGGCGTTGTGTCTCCTGGTCTTTGCCGGAGCCGTGGCCGGATCATTCGTGCTGCTCAACAAGCTCTCGAGCGATCTGCCGTCCTTGGAGCGGCTTCGCAATATCCAGCCGTCGGAAAAGACCGTGATCTTCGCGGCGACCGGAGACACGCTCCGCGAGTTCTATACCCAGAATCGCACGGTCGTGCCCCTAGAGCGTATCCCGCCGCACCTGCTCGATGCGGTGATCGCTACCGAAGACCGACGCTTCTACGATCACTATGGGATCGATTTGAAGCGCATCGTCAAGATCGTCCTCGACAACGTCTTCGGCCGCGGCCGTCCCGGCGCCAGCACCTTGACCATGCAACTGGCCCGCAATCTCTGGTTGACCCCCGAGAAGACGCTGTCCAGAAAGTTCCGCGAGATGATCCTCGCCGTGCAGATCGAACAGATCTACACCAAGGACGAGATCCTCGCGATGTATCTCAACCAGATCTACCTGGGGCGCGGAACCTATGGCGTGCAAGCCGCCGCGCAACTGTACTTCGGACGCGACCTTCAGGATCTCGGACCGGCAGAAACCAGCATGATCGCCGGCTTGATCCAGTTGCCGGAACGTTACAACCCGTTTCTCTATCCGGACGCCGCGTATCGCCGGCGGGCAACGGTCCTGCAGGCCATGCTGGTGGCGGGCAAGCTCACCTCAGCGCAGGCGACCCAGATCGGCGCCACCGAAGTCACGATCGCCGACCCCGATGCTGCGGCCGCCGAGGCCGGCTTCGCCGCCTACTTCGTCGAGGAGGTGCGCAAGCACCTCGAGCGGACCTACGGCGTCGATCGCCTCTATACCGACGGCTTGCGCGTCTGGACCACCCTGGTGCCCAGGTACCAGACCTGGCTCGAGGATGCGGCCCAGGAACACATGCTGGCTTTGGAAATGGAGGCCGGCTATGCGGTGACTAAAGCCCGCTACGATAGTCTGAGCGCCGCCGGCCAACGCCCGGAAAAGGTCGAATATCTACAATGCGCGGGATTGCTCCAGGACGTGCGGACCGGAGCGATCCTGGCGATGCTCGGCGGCCGCGATTTCGCCGACAGCAAGTGGAACAACGCATGGCAAGCGCTGCGGCAACCCGGGTCGATCTTCAAACCGGTCGTGTATTTGACGGCGCTGCAACACAACTACCATCCCGCCAGCATCCTGCTCGATACGCCGTTTGTCGTCGACACCGGCAGCAGCCTCTGGCGCCCCAAGAACTTCAGCAACCGCTTCCAGGGCCCGGTCAGCCTGCGGTACGCCTTGAGCCGATCCATCAACACCCCGACAGCGAAGTTCTACCTGGATTTCGGGCTGCAGCCAGTGCTGGACAACGCCGCCCGCCTCGGCATCACCAGTCCCCTGCCGCGCGTGCCGGCGTTGTTGCTGGGCGCCGGCGAGTTGACCTTGCGCGAGGTCGTCGGCGCCTATGCGACCTTCGCCAATCACGGTGTCCGCGTCGAGCAGCATCTGATCACGCGCGTCGAATCCCTCGACGGCGAGGTCCTTGAGCAAACGCGGATCCGCCAGTACGAGGTGCTCGACCCAGCCGAGGCGTACCTGATGACCCATCTGCTGCACACGGCTTTGCGCGAGGGGACGGGCCAGAGCGCTCGCTGGCGCGGCTTCACCAAGACCGGTGCCGGCAAGACCGGCACCACCAATGAGAGCACCAACGCGTGGTTCTGCGGTTATACCCCCAGTTACTGCGGCGGGATCTGGGTCGGCTTCGACGAACCGCAGCCGATGGGCCACAACGCGACGGGCGCGCATCATGCCCTGCCGATCTGGGCCAAGTTCATGGGTCGCGTCGCCGACGAGAAAGGCGACGAACCGTTTGTGCGGCCACCGGCGATCGTCGAGAAACGGGTCTGCTTGTTCTCCGGTTTGCTCGCCACCAGCGCCTGTGATTCCACCGCGGTCGAGGTGTTCCTGCCCGGCACCTTCCCGCAGTCGGTCTGCGACGTGCACGGCGCCGAAGCGCACGACAGGTCCGATCGGACGACGAGTTTCGACGCCCTCGATAAGCTCAGCCCGGATGACGAGTTCTGATGGCGCCGCGCCGGCGGCCGGTCAGGACATCCGCGCCAGAATCAGTTCGCGGGCGGGCACCGGTTCGTGATGAATGCGGACCGCGGCGGCCAGGCGGTCGGCGGCCGCAGCGAGCAGCGCGCGGTTTTGCGTCCGCAACCGCGCCAACGGTTGCCCGGTCTCGACGCGATCCCCCGTCCGCGCCAGCCAGTCGATTCCCGCCTCGTGATCGATCGCATCCTCGACGCGCAGGCGCGCGCCTTTCAGCGCGGCCAGCGCCAGGCCGACGGCGCGGCAATCGCACACCTCGAGCCAACCCGCGGCCGGCGCCGTGAACTCCCCCGCGACCGGCGCAATCCTCAGGCCGAGGTCGTCGCGATCCCAGGCGAGCCGGCCGCCCTGCGCGCTGACCCAGGCTTGCAGCGATTGCCAGGCCGTTCCCTCGTCCCAAACGGCCCGAACACGCGCTAGCGCCGCGTCGCGATCCGGCTCGACGCCCGCTGTCTGCAGCATGGCTGCCGTCAGTTCTTCGGTCAACCGTACGAGGTCGGCGGGCCCGGTCCGGCGGCCGCCCGGCCTCAGCCCAGCCATTGCTTCCAGGGTTTCGGTGGCATGTCCCACGGCGACGCCTAGCGGCTGCGACATGTCCGAAAACACGACCGCGAGCCGGCGATCGTAAGCACGTCCGACGGCCAAGAGCGCGGCCGCCAGCTCGCGCGCGCGCGCGAGATCCGTCATGAACGCGCCCGAACCGCATTTCAGATCGATGACGATGGTTTGCGGCCCGGCGGCCAGCTTTTTGGACATGATCGAGGCGGTGATCAATGGCACGCAATCGACCGTGCCCGTGACATCGCGCAAGGCATAGATGCGCCCGTCAGCCGGCGCGATATCTCCGCTCTGGCCGACGATCGCGCAACCCGTGTCGCGCACGACCGCGAGGAACTCGTCGTTCGGCAGGTGCAGACGATAGCCGGGGATCGCCTCCAGTTTGTCCAGCGTGCCGCCGGTGTGGCCCAGGCCGCGGCCCGACAACATCGGCACGCGCAGGCCGCACGCCGCCGCCAGCGGCGCCAACAGCAGAGACACCTTGTCGCCGACGCCGCCGGTGGAATGCTTGTCCGCGGTCGGACCGCCGAGCGCCGAGGCGTCCAGTCGCGCGCCCGAACGCAACATGCTGTCGGTCAGCGCCGCCGTTTCGGCCGCGGTCATACCCGTAAACCAGACCGCCATCAGAAACGCGGCCATCTGGTAGTCCGGCACCTGCGCGGCCGTGAATCCGGCGATCAGGTCGGCGATCACGTCCGCCGACAGCTCGCGCCCATGTTGCTTCGCCTCGATGATCTCGCGTACGTCCACCGGGATCTCCCCTGCTCGTTGGAGCTGACCGCGCATCCCGCCGGCGCCCCTGTCAAGATCGGTCGTGATCGGATTCGCCGCGGCGGTCGCGAAAATCGGTGAACGCGCGCGGGAGCAATTCGGCGAGCGTGGTTTGGACGACCTCGCCTCCGGCACCTCGTTCGCCGGCCAGGATCACCGTGAGCGCCGGCGCGAATTCCTGCAGAACCTGGCGGCAGGCGCCGCAGGGCGGCGTCGGCGCTTCGCCGCTGCCGCAGATCGCGATCGCCCGGAAGTCGCGGCAGCCGCCGGCCAGCGCGCGCACGACCGCGGTGCGCTCGGCGCAGAGCGAGAGACCAAAGCTGGCGTTTTCGACATTGACGCCGGTGACAATGCGGCCGTCGGCGCCTAGCAACGCCGCGCCGACGCGAAAACCCGAATACGGTGCATAGCTGCGGGCCCGCGCCGCGCACGCGGCTTGCAGCAACCGGTCAAGCTCGTCCGTCAAGATGCACCTCCGGCGGCGGACCCGCGCAAGTCTCCGAGAAAACTCGTCCCGTGCGGGGGTGGCTCCGCCGCGAAGAACTCCGCGACCGTCGCCCCGAGGTCGGCGAACGTCGGCCGCAGGCCCAAGTCGCATCCGACCTGCTCCGCTGCGGCGGCGAGCAGCGCGAGCACCGGCACCTCCTCGCGGGAATGGTCGGTGCTCGGCGTGGTCGGGTCGTTGCCGTGATCAGCGGTGATCATCAGGAGATCGCCGGCCCGCAGGCGCGGTAAAAACTCGGCTAGCCACGCGTCGAACGCGCGCAACCCGGCGGCCATGCCCGCCGCGTCGTTGCGATGGCCCCACAACATGTCGAAGTCCACGAGGTTGACCAGCAGGAACGCACGGTCCGGCGCTCGGCCGTACAATTCGGCGAGTTGTCGCATGCCCGCGGCGTTGTCATGGCTCGGCAGCTTGGCGTCGATGCCCCGACCGGCAAACAGGTCGTAGATCTTGCCGATCGCTTGCACCGGGATGCCCGCGCGCCGCAGGCTGTGCAACACGATGGTGTCGGCGGGCGGTAAGGAGAAGTCGCGGCGGTTGGCGGTCCTTTCGTAGGCGCCGCTTCCGCCGCGGAACGGACGGGCGATGACCCGGCTCACCTGGTGAGGCGGCACGAGCAGCTCCCGCGCGAGTTCGCAGACCCGATAGAGCTCGGGCAGCGGCACGACCTCTTCGTGGGCCGCGATCTGAAACACCGAGTCGGCCGATGTGTAGACGATCAGCTTGCCGGTGCGGACATGTTCGTCGCCGAGATCGGCGATGATCGCCGTGCCGCTGGCCGCCACGTTGCCAAGCCAGCCGTGTCCGGTGCGGCGGCTGAACTCTTCCAGCAGGTGCGGCGGGAATCCCTCCGGGTACGTCGGGAAAGGCGCCGCCGTCACCTGACCCATCAATTCCCAGTGACCGGTCGTGGAATCCTTGCCGGCGGAGACCGGCCGCATCCGGCCGTAGCCCGCCAGCGGGCGCGCCACGGGGGGCACGCCGTCGATGTCGTGCAGGTTACCCAGACCGAGCGCCGCGAGCGTCGGCAAGCTCAGACCGCCGACGGCGCGCGACAGATTGCCCAGGGTGTCGCTACCCAGATCGCCATAGGCAGCGGCGTCGGGCGCGCGGCCGACGCCGACGCCGTCCAGAATGATCAGGATCGCGCGGGCCATACGCCTCCGCGGAGCGCGCCGCAGCTAGGAAAAGAGCGCGCTGATGGTCTTCTCCAAGTGGATCCGGTCGATGGCTTCGGCCAGCAGCGGCGCGACATCCAGCACCTTGATCTTCGGACACTCGTTGCCGCGATGGAACGGGATGGTGTTCGAGACCGCAAGTTCGCACAGCGGCGACGCGTTGATCCGCTGCAGGGCCGGACCCGAGAGAATCGGATGCGTGCAACAGGCCGTTACCGAACGGGCGCCTTGTTTCTCGATGCAGACCTTGGCCGCGCTGCAGAGTGTGCCTGCGGTGTCGACCATGTCGTCGAAAATGATCACATCCATCCCGTCGACGTCGCCGATGAAGTTCATCACTTCCAACTCATTGGCGATCGGCCGGCGCTTGTCGATGATCGCCAGGCTGACTTGCAGTCGTTTGGCGAACGACCGCGCCATCTTGATGCTGCCGACGTCCGGCGCCACGACGGCCGTGCGCTGTGGATCGATGTCCTGGAAATGCTTCAAGAGAACCGGCGCCGAATAGAGGTGATCCAGGGGAATGTCGAAGAATCCCTGGATCTGCGGGGCGTGCAGATCGATCGTCAGCACGCGGTTGGCGCCGGCTGCGGTGACCAAATTCGCCATCAGCTTCGCCGCAATCGGCACCCGGGGTTGGTCCTTGCGATCTTGGCGGGCATAACCGAAATAGGGGATCACCGCGGTGACGCGGCGACAAGACGCGCGGCGGACCGCGTCCAGCAGCAGCAACAACTCGAGCCAGTTGTCGCCGGGAGGATTCGTCGATTGGATCAGGAAGACGTCGGTACCGCGGATGTTTTCCTCGATCTTGACCTGGATCTCGCCGTCGCTGAACCGGCTGACAGCCACGCTGCGCAGTTCGGCGCCCAGACAATCGGCGATGCGCCGGCTGATTTCGGGATTGGCGTTGCCGCTGATCAGGACAAGTTCATTGTACAAGACGCGAACCTCATGGTTGCGGCCGACCCCGCGCTTTCTATCCGGGCAAGGACACGACCAAGAAAAAAGCCCCTGGCAGGGGCGGCAAGGGAATTGGCTGGGGCGGTAGGATTCGAACCTACGAATGCAAGGACCAAAACCTTGTGTCTTACCACTTGACGACGCCCCAGCGCTGCTCGACTTCCAGTTCCACCAGCGACCTAGAAGCTCTCCTCCATGGCCGAGCCTGGCTCGTCGCCCCGGGACTCGCCGGAATCACGGCGGGCCTGGCCGCCCTCGGCAGCTTGCAACTCCTGCTTGTAGGCGGTGATGATCAAGCCTTCCATCCACTCGCGGGTCTCTATGTTGATCGGATGCGCGATATCCTGGAAGGTCCCATCCCGGCGTTTGCGACTCGGCATTGCGATGAACGGCCCAGTGGCGCCTTCGATGATTTTCAAGCCCCGGATGACGAAGGCATCGTCGAGTGTAATGCTGGCGAAGCCTTTGAGCTTGTTGTCATCACGCAGGGTGATCCTGATCTCGGTGATTTCCACGCCGACTCTCTTTCAGCTACTGCCGCTGCCACCCGGTCCCCCGGCGGTTCACCCATCCACTATCCGGACTCCGCCGGCCAAGGGACTCACGGACCGTGCGAACTCCATTGACGGCGAAAATTCTCGTAGCAACCGTACCGCTTGCTCAACTCGATCACAAACACCAAAAACTGCCGACCCGCTGCCGGTGAGCATCGCCAGCGGCGTTTCCTCCCTCAAACGCATCAACAGCCGACTCAACTCAGGATGGGCAGGTAGTACCACATCCTCCAGGCGATTGAAACCAAACCACGGTCGGCTCGGAAACCTCGCCAATAATGGCTTTATTACTTGGAGGTTAGCGACTGGCGGACGCACTGTCAATCCCAATTTCAGGTCGGCGTACGCGCTGCCGGTGGCCACGGAGAAAGCCGGTTTCAAAACAACAAAATGAACCTGCCGCAGGGTCGGTAAAGGCGTCAGGTCCGTTCCGCGCCCGCGGCCGAGTTGGGTGCCCCCCATCAAGAAAAACGGAACGTCCGAGCCGATCTCGGCGCCAAGCAGCGCCAGTTGCCGGTCATCCAGATCAGTCGCAAAAATCCTGTTACACGCGATGAGAACCGCCATGGCGTCGCTGCTGCCGCCCCCCAGGCCCGCTCCCGCCGGAATATCCTTTTTCAGTTCGATACGCAAGTGGCCGCTGCGCCGCTGGGTGCGGCAGAACGCGCGGGCGGCCTGCCAACAGAGATTGGTTTCGTCGTCCGGAATGCTCCCGTAAGGCTGCACCTGCAAGTCGATCCGCGGCTCGCCTCCCGGATACTCAGCAAGCAGAGACACATCGAGTAAATCCTGGATATCAACAGCCTGCAGGATGGTCTCGATCTCGTGGTAACCGTCATGCCGCCGTTTGAGGACCTCCAGGTGGAGATTCAGCTTGGCCGGCGCCAGGAGGCGTATCGATCGCGGCACGGTCTGCGGCACGTGTTTCACAGCCGGCCCTGCGCCGACTGCTCCGGCCGCTCGTAATGGTCATAGAGACGGCCCCAGGCCGTGGCGGCGAAACGCTTCCGCTGGCGGCGTGCCGCCCTCGAGGTCCAGGCGAAGCGAGGCCAGCGCGCCGTGAACAGGCGCGACCAGCGCGCCGGCTCGGCCGCGCGCGGGCCGCGATAACCCGCAGCCGCCCGCAGATCCAACAACGGCCAGGCATCGATCCGGTCTCCGACCAGCCTGATGCGCGCCGGGTCGGCGCACCCGAGACCCGCCGCGTGGGCGGCGCGCAACAGGGGCAGCTGCAGCGGCGCGAAACCGATGAGGCGGGCGGCGATCGCATCGACGGCGACGGGATCTTGGCCGCCCACGAGCACGTGCGCGGCCAGCGGCAGCAGGCGCCGCCGGTCCGGTCCGGCGCCGCAGACGGTGGCGTCGATCACGGCACCGCCGACGGCCTCGCGACCTTGGCGCTGCCAGGCATCGCTGAGGCGCGTCGGCTGGCGATCCAACGCGAGGCGGTCGGCCGGCGGCAACAAGTGGGCGGCAAGGGTTCCGAGGCTGCCGGCGATTCCCTGCCAGCGATGGGTGGCCAAACTCGACAACAGCACCGCGCGCGACGGCGCAGCGGGCGCCTGCTCCCGGCTCTGCGCAGGCGCAAGACCGCATCCGCTGATCACGCGCCGCCAAGAAACCGGGAGTGCCGGCGCCGGCCGACCGGGGACAACCCACGAGAGATCCGCCGCCGACCAGCCCTGCGCGAGCAGGCTGCGCGCGACGCCCTCCAGCAGCCACGGCGGCGCGATCGCCGGCGGCAGGTTCGCGGCGCGGCCGTCCGGCTCCAGGTCCAGGCAGAAGGCGACGCGGCTGCCGGGCGCGACCGCGGCCGGCACCCCAGCCGCGCTGAGCAAGCGTGCATAGTCGGCCAGAACGGTCTCCGGCCGGGTCCGCACCAACGCCACAGTCGCCTCTTTCGCTGCCATCGCTGCCTACGATCCCTTCGTCGCTGCCATCGCTGCCTACGATCCCTTCGTCGCTGCCGGTGTCGCAGCCTGCGGTTCTGCTGACACGCCGTCAGTCGCCAAGTCCGATGATCGCCACGAACAACAGGATCCAGCCCACGATCAACGCTTGCAGTGCGAGGTCATTCAGCAGGATTTCGTGGGGGCGTCCGCCGCGACCTTCCTTGTAGACCAGATAGAGATAGCGCCAGAGTCCCAAAAACACGAATACGGTGGTCCAAACGAGTTGACGCGTTCCGAAATGCGCCACGGTCGCCGGCCAAACGGTATAGACGGCATAGGCGGCCAACGTCAAGCCGAAGGACGCGCCGATCATGGCATTGAGCATCGTTTCAGAATAGGACAAGAGGACCGGACGCGTGCCGCCGTGATCATTGGCGAGCTTGATCAATTCGTTACGGCGCTTGCAGAAGCCCAGAAACAAGGACAGGCAGAAAGGACAGGCGAGCAGCCAGAACGATATCGTCAGATCCGGGTGGATCGGCAACAACGCCATCACGCCGGCCAGCGCCCGGATCACGAAACTGATCCCGATCCCGATCACATCGACGATCGGCACGCGCTTCAGGGCCGAGGAGTAGATCCAGTTCCACAAGAAGAACACGGCGACGGCCAGTTGGAACGCCGCGCCGAGGACCATCGCCGCCGCGAGGCACGCCAGCACCAGCACGGCCCAAACCCGCCACGCCGCCGGCACCGGCAGCTGGCCGCTGGCGACCGGCCGCTTCCGCTTGTGGGGATGCACCCGATCCTTTTCGATATCCTTGATGTCGTTGAGAATATAGACGGCGCCGGAAGCGAAGCAGAAGACGACGCAGGCGGCGACAGCGCGCGCGACAGCCGTCGGATCGCCAAGCTGCTGGGCGAAGATCACACCGGCCAGCACGACCAGGTTCTTCGACCATTGGCGCGGCCGCAAACTCCGCCAGACGGCCGTCAGCATTGCAGTTCGTTCACCAATCACGGGATCCCGCCGTAGGGAAGTTCGCTTCGAGCATCGCGCAGAGGGCATGGATCAGAACAACGTGCAGTTCCTGGATGCGCGGCGTCGCGGCAGCCGGCACCACGAGCGCACCATCGACGAGAGAGGCCAACGCGCCGCCGTCGCGACCGAGCAAACCATGGCAACGCAAACCGCGCGCTCTGGCCGTTTGCACGGCTTGGATGCAGTTCGGCGAATTCCCGCTGGTCGAGATCACCAAAAGGACATCGCCCCCGCGTCCGAGGGCCTCGATCTGGCGGGCGAAGACATGCGCGAAACCGAAGTCGTTGCTGACGGCCGTCAAGAGCGAGGTGTCGGTCGTCAACGCGACGGCCGGCCAACCAGGCCGGTCACCTTCGTAACGGCCCACCAGCTCGGCGGCGAGGTGCTGGCTGTCGGCCGCGGAGCCGCCGTTGCCGCAGATCAGCAGCTTGCCGCCGCTGCGCCAGGCGGCCAGAATGTCGGCCGCCAGGTTATCCAACGCAGCCGTGTGCTTCGCGTCGAGCCGCGAGAGCGCCGCGCGATGCTCAGCAAGCACGCCGTCAAGGATGCTCTGGGCGCCCGGTTGCATCGGTTCGCGAGAGTGCTCAGTCATGCTCGCTTCGTTCCTCGTTAGCTTGCAACCAGCCCACGTAGCGGGCTACCGCATCGCGCCAGGCGGGTCGCGGCGCGAGACCCAGGGTCGCCAATCGGCTGTCCCGCAGCACCGAATACGCCGGTCGCCGCGCCACCGTGGGGTAGTCGGCGGTGGCGCACGGCCGAATGAGTTCGACGTCGCAACCGCCGGCCACGGCGACTTCCTGCGCCAGTTCGTACCACGAACAGACGCCGCGATTGGTTCCGTGAAAAACCCCCACGCCCTCGGCGGCGGCCAGTTCTTTGAGCAGCTCCGCGAGATCGAGGGTGTAGGTCGGGCAACCGCGCTGATCGGCGACGACGTTGAGCGCCTCGCAGCGCCACAAGCGTCGGTAGACCGTACGTACGAAATTCGCTGGGC
>JAQULN010000034.1 GCA_028718575.1 Candidatus Krumholzibacteriia bacterium
GCCGTGCTGATCGGGGTCGGGATTGAACTGGACCGCCAGATCGCCGCCGGAATAGCGCGCTCGCGGACCCAAATTCGCCAGCGAGAAACCGAGAATCGCCCCCGCGTCGTTCAGCCGGTAGACGGTTCCCACATTGAACGTCATGATCCGGTTCGACGTGTGCCAGATCCGTTCGGTCGCGTAGTTCGCCTGCAAGCCTACAGCGAAGCGGCTGGTGATCCGGCGGCCGTAGCCGAGGCCGAGCGCCACGTTGGCGACGTCATAGCGCTCGCCCGTACCCAGCGGTTGGTCGACGGTGCGCACGTCGATCTCGCCGGAGTTCAGCGCCGTCATGCTGGCGAAGAGCGTGCTCGTACCGGTCACCGGCAGCGCGAAGGCCACGTAGTCGAAGCTGATGTCGGCGAACCACATGCTATTGGTGTACTGCACTGTCGTGCGGTCGAGCAGGCCGATGGCGCCGGTGTTGTAGTACACGGCATCGATACCGTCAGGCAGGGCGACGCCGGCGTTGCCGAGCGCGGCGCCGCGGGCGCCCGGTTCGATCCGCAGGAAGGCACCCACGGTGGAGCCGACCTTGCTCTGGGCCCAGGCCGCGTCGCCGCTCAGCACTACGAGCATGATCATCACCGCTGGGTGCAGTAGTTTTCTCATGTCTCGCATCCCGCCCTACTTGATGATCGCGAACTTGCCGATGTGCTTGCCGAGCGAGCCGCCGTCCACGTGGAAGATGTACAGGCCGGGCGCCACGTCGAGATTGTTCTTCGTGCGCAGATCCCAGGCGACAAAGCCGTCGTGGGACCCGTCATGGCGGAGCGTCTGCACCAGCTCGCCGCGGATGTTGTAAATGCGAATCGCGCAGTTGGCGGGCAACCCGCGGAACTCCAGCCGCCGTTCGCCGCGACCGGACACCGCGAAGCGCTCAGGCTCGAAACCTGCCGAGGCGACATACGGATTCGGCACCACGTAAGGCGCCAACTTCTCGCCGGCCGCCGCAGCGTCCACATATTCGCCGCTAGTGCGGAAGACGAACCGGTCGTCGTCGCTCAGCGGCCGCGTGAGCCGCAGGTCGATGACATCGCCGGCGGCCGGCGGTTGCGCCGGCGGCTTGCTACCCGGTTTCAGTTTAAAACGCCAGGTGAAATACGGCACCGTCAGTTCATTCACAGGATACGTCACGACGTCAATTCGTTCGTTGAGGCCGCTCAGTGTGTTGTTGCCGTCGAGGTCGCGGAACTGGAAGTCCAGAGGCAGATCACCGTCCGGCGAATGGGCGATCACCTGGAACTTCGCCGGGATGCCGGCCAACGACGTGTCGACGACATCGTCGTAGAATACGACCGAGATGTCGTCGGGGTAGCCGGGCCGCCGCATGTTGTGCGGCAGGCAGCCGGTGCCGTAGAGATATTCGGCGGCGATCCGGGCATCCGTGTTGATGCGAGAACCCGTTGCAGCCCGCCAACCGACCGAGTCGATCGCCACAACAGCCGGACTCGTCACGATCGGAAGCAGTCCCGCGCCGACAGGTCCGGTGCCCGCCCCGGCGAAGTCGGTGCCGGTTTCGAAGAGGACCTCTTGCGTGCGGATGTTCGTGAGCGTGTAGACCGTCGCGGCGAGCGTATCGGCATGTTCGGTCGTGAACGAGACGGCGAAATCGTCGCCGTCGGGCACCAGGCCGGAATTGACGACCTCGACCAGGACCCGGCCGTCGCCGCGGCCGGCCACCTGCGCCGCCGCCCCGGCGTGGGCCGGCACGTAGCCGATCACCCGCGGATTGGGACGCACCGCCACTACATTGGACGGCAAGACCAAGCCGCCGCGCGGCGTCCGCGAGGCGGCGATGGCGTTCTCCGACGGCGGGAAGTTGAACTTGTCGGGTCCCGAGCCATGGTCGTAGGCCGTCACCGCGTAGTAGTACTGCTGGCCGTTGGTCACGCTGTGGTCGGTCCAGGTGTGCTGGATGCCGGTCTCGCTGCCGAGATACTCGGCGCGGCCGTCGACAACGTGTTCGGAGAAACCGGAACGGCCGTTGATCAGATCGAACGCGGTGATCCACTGGCCGTTGGTCAGCGAGACGATCGTCGCGAGATCGTCGACGTCGCGGCAATCGACGAAATCGGGATCAGTCGCCCGGTAGATGCGATAGCCCTCGAAATCCCGCTCGCCGGTCACCGGATCGAGGGAGTGCTCGGCGACGTCGTCCCAGGAGAGCCGCACGTAGCCGTCGCCGGCCTCGGCGGTGACGGTCGGCATCTCCGGCGGCACCGCGAAACGATAGTTCGCGTTGTAGATCTTCTGCACCGTCTGCGTGTTGCGCGCCAACTCCTGCAAGTCAGCACCGTAGGCCAGCGCCAGGCTGAAGCGCTCGGTCTGCCCGGCCGGGAGCTTGAACGGTCCCGAGGCGAAGAGAAACGCGATATTGTAGTTCGACGCCAGGGGCTGGTCGAAGCGGTCGGCCTCGTTCGGGGCGGTGAACTGTTCGTAGAGCCGGCGCGGCCACTCCTGCGTGTTGGTGAAGAAAACGATGCCGTCGACATCTTGATTGGGATTGCCCTGGCCCGCGCGGATGCGATTGAGCTTGAAGCCGGTCAGGCCGATCTGGTCCGATTCGTTGACATCCGTGCGGTCGAAATTGGGTTCGCCGGCGGTCGGGATGCCGTCGCCCTCGCCGGCATCGCCGGTGTCCGGCTTGCCGTCGGCGCCGACGTCGTGAATCTCGGCGACCCAGTCCATGTCCTCGTCTCCCGTCCACCAGACCTCCGCTATATACGCCGGCATCTCTTCGAGCGGCCCGTAGAAAGCCTCGAAGCGGGCGATATCGTAGTTGGCGGTGACATAGGCGCGGATATTGTCCTGGCCTTCGATCATGATGCCGGGCCCGCTGTCGCGCCGCTCGTCGGTGATGCCGTCCAGATCGTTGTCGTTGCCGTCGTAGGGATTGCCCGGGGTTTCCATGTAGGCATAGCCCAGATAGCCGGTGCGCGCGCAATTGCTGGTCAGGCTGACGCCGTGTCCGTAGCGGTCCCAGGTGTAGACCAGGTTGATCCGCTGGCCTTCGAACTCGTCCTGATAGAACGCGTTGTCGTCGTCGGATTCGGCTATGCCGTCGCAGGAGATCGCCGAACCGCCCACGCCGGAGTCCATGTAGATGCCGAAGATGATGTTGTCGTCGTAGTCGGTCGTGCCTTCGTTCGTGATGTCGTAGTGCCAGAAGATCACGTAGCGCGCCTGCGGATTGGCCCACTGGAACCCGCGCACCTCGATGCGCAGACCGAGGCCGCGCCGGGTAGGGTCGCGGCTGTCCGGGTTGAAATCCCAGGCGTCGTAATACTGATCGTCCATGACCGTGTAGCTTTCCTGGTCGGCGACCCTCTGTTTGCCGAAGTAGCCGTTCCAGGCGCCCGCCCAGCCGGGATCGGTGAGGTCGTCGAGGCGATCGGGCCAGAGGTCCGGCCAGGTACGCGGATCGTTGCTCACGGCCGGCGAACGGCCGGGATTCAAGGCTTCGGCTTCCTGGAAATAGCCGGGGCGCGGTTCGAAGCGCATGTCGCGATTGCTGAACGGCGACGTGCCCTGGCGCTCCCGGTAGCCCGTCTCCATGATGAACGCGGTGTCGCCTCCGGCCTGCACGATCTTGGCGAGCACGAACGGCGTGATCCCGTCGCTGTAGTTCAGGCCGCTGCCCTTGGGCACTTCGACCGAGTGGAAGACGCTGAGGTCGACGTTGATCGGATCGGGCGGGTAGTCGCCGACCATGCCGTAGCTCCAGAAACGCGTCCGGATGTTGTTCGCGTCTTGCTGGCCCATGCGCTCGTAGAGATGGTTGCCTCGCTCGTGGGGCGGCACCGGAACCGGCACGTCCGCCGGCAGGCTCGCGGCCAAGAGCAGGATCGCGAGCAGAACGGTCGCGGTGATCAAGCGTCGCAACATCACCTCAACTCACTTCCAGCTCATGCGCACGCCGAACTCGATCCGGCGCGGCGGATAAAACCAGGTCGGATCCCTGAGGGCATACCGATCCGTCACGGGGAAGCGCGAGTAGTACGGGCTGCCGGTGCTGGCATACACCGGGCCGTTGAAATAGCGGGCGTCGAAGAGATTCAAGACGCGCAGGAACAGACTTGCCGACAGGTTCGGATGGGAGCCGAACGCCAGGTTCTTCTCCGCGCGCATGTCGACGAGCGCGCCGGCGGGCTTGCGCCCGGAATTGGTCTCCATGCCGAAGCCGAAGCCCGACTCCATCTGCGGCGTGTAGGGCTGGCCGCTGCCGACGCGAACCACCGTGCTCACGCTGTAGCTGCCGGGTTTGGCCAACGCGGCCGTCAGGTTCACCGTATGCCGCTGATCCCAGTTGAACGGCAGCAGCCGCGGCCGCGGGTCCGCGCCGGCGGCCGCGCGCGTCGCGGTCTCGTGCGGATCGCTGGAGTTGCCGAGTGCCTGCAGCAGGGTGTAATCCATGGCGAGCGCCAACGGCCCCAGCCGGCGGTGGTCGATCGCGAACGTGATCCCGAACACGTTGCCGAAGTCGACATTCGTCAGCCGCGCGTACTGGGCGCCCGTATACGTGTCGATGAACTCGACGCCGACCAGGTCGCGGATGTCCTTGTAGAAGATCGTCAGATCGAAACCGAGATCGTCCGTGACCACCTGCTTGTAACCGACCTCGTACTGGACGGTGCGTTCCGGCTTGACATCGGGATTGCCCAGCACGCCGTAGCTGACGCTGCCAGCCTGCAGGTTGCGTAGGACATCGTAGTTGGAGTTCTCGAAGATCGTGCCGATCGAAGGCGCCTGATGGAAGTGGCCGTACGCAAAATGCACGGCGGCCTTGTCCTCGATGGGATAGGCGACGCCCAATCGCGGCGACAGCGCCGCTTTCACGGTGGTGTCCTTCGCCCACGAATCCGGCGCGCCGGGGATCGCGTTGGCGGGATTGGTGAGATCGCTGGGGACGGTCGCGCGGGCGTCGAAGTAATCGAGCCGCAGGCCGGCCCTGATGATCAAGTGATCCTGAGTGTGCTGATTCTGGAGAAACGCAGCGCCGATGACTGGGTGGTTTCGCTGCACACCCGGGAAATCCGGCGGCTCGTTCTCGTGACGTACGATTTGCGCGGTGCCGCCCGGCGTCGAGTACGTCAAGTGCACGGGCGTGCCGAACTCGACCCGTGGCAGACTGAATTCGAAACCGGTCTTCATCTGGTTATGCTCGTCGAGCTGGCTGACGACCGAACTCTTGCACACGATGGCGTTGGTGCGCTGCATGTACTGGGTGAGCTGCACGCCTTGCACGATAGCGCCGTCTGCGTAGTTGTCGCTGCCCTCGGGCGTGCCGGCGGCGTCATAGGCCGCACTGTACGGATCCCAGAGCCGATCGCGGTAGTCGTAGTAATTCTGGCGCACGCTCAGGTCCAGGAACGTCGTGGCGCTGAACGTGTGGGTCCAGTCGAACCCGTGCACGATCCCGAGCGACCGTTGTTGCGAGAGACCGTCCGGATTGTAGCGGAATTGCCAGTTCTGGCGGCGGCCCTGCGCCTTGTTGAAGATGACCTGGTAGCTGAACTTGTCCTTGGCAAACGAACGGTTGGTGATCTTGGCGGCGCCGGAGAATTCCTCGGAGTAGCCCAGCGGCACCCGCGAGCCGTCCCCGCTGCCCTCGTAGATATTGCTTTCGAAATCTGCGCGGTCGGTCGGGGTGAAGATCATACTGCCGGAGACGAAATCCTCCCAGTCGTAGAAGCGGCCGCTGATCAGGAACGTCGTATCCTTGCCGGCGAGCGGACCGCTCAACGTCGCCTGCAGGTTCTTGGTGCCCAGCGGACGCACCGTGTCGTCGATGCGCCGGGCGTCGGCGCGCCCCGGAAAGAAGAACCCCCCGGCGTAAGCTTCGGCGTCGACCTCGAAACGCTCACCGCCCTCTTTCAGGACCGCGTTGACGACGCCGCTCATGGCCTGGCCGTACTCGGCGTCGAAGGTGCCGCTGATCACCTGCACTTCCTGCAGCAGCGAGCGATCGAGGGTCAATGTCGAGGAATTGTCGAAGGCGTTGTTCACGCTCACGCCGCCAACCTGGTACTGCACCTCGCCCTGGCGGCCGCCGCGGAAGTGCCCATCGACGACGCCCGCCTGCAAGTTGACGATGTCGTCGAGCGTTTGCACCGGCAGGTCTTCGATTTGTTCGGTGGTCAAGCTGGCCTGCGAGCTGGTCAGGCCCAGCGTGACCGGCGGACGCTCGGCCACGACGACGACCTCTTCGGCGCGCAGCGTCGTACCGCCGAGGCGGATATCCAAGCGCGTGGCCTGGTCCGCCGAAATGATCACGCCGGCGACGGTCACCGGATTGTAACCGAGCCGACTGGTTCTCACCTCGTACGTTCCCGCCGCGAGGTTCAGGATGGTGAACCGGCCTTCGCTATCGCTGTAGGCGCCGAGCCGCGTGCCGACCACGAGGATGGTGACCGCCACGACCGGCGCGCCATCCTCGTCGACGACGCGCCCGCTGAGGGTGCCGGTGGTGCCGGCCAACAACGGCGGCGGGGCGCTCGCCATCCCCGCCAGGATGGCGAGCGCGCCGGCGATCAGCGATCGTCGCGAACCTTTCACGTGGCTGGCCTCCGCCTCCTGCGCGGCTACTTCAGCAGGAGTGTCTTGCCTTGCAGCGTCGTTCGTTGCCGGCCGGTCGCCGGGTCGACGAGGTGCAACCGATAGAGATAGATGCCCGACTCGACACGCCGATCGTCCAGCAGCGGGAACTCGCCGCTCTGTTGATTACCGAGCGCGCGCCGTTGCACCAGGCGCCCCCGCACGTCGTACACTTCCAGCGTCACGAGGTTCTGGTGCGGCAACGCGAATGCGATGCGGGGGCTCCGCGACGGGTTGCCGACGTTGGTGACCCAGGCGTAGGACGCCGGCGCAAACGGATCGTCGACGACGGCGACCGGCCCGGGCGCCAGATACGCCCACGGCGCACAGCACGTGTACTCCCGCTCGCGATACCACCAGACACGCGTGCCGTAGCTGTCGATGACCGGGATGTAGGAATCGCCGTCAAGCAGCGTGACGCCGAAATGCAGCGTCCGCTCGCCCAGGTCGGGCGGGTAAGACAGCGCCGTGAGATCGACGGCCAGCTCGGCCGTATAGCCGGTGTCCGTGTCGAAGCCGAGCGTGTCGACCGTGGTGCCGGCCAGCAACGCCAGCGCCATTTGGGCATCGCCCGCCAGGACCATGGTCAACAAATAATCCTGCGGCACCGCCTGGCCGTCCGCGCCCACCTGGAAAGAGAGGCGCCGCTGGAGCAGGTTGTTGTCCGTATGGCGCAACGCCTGATCTTCGAGCGTGACCACGAAGCCGTCCCAGCGGTCCGGCAGCGGGTGGTACTGAACGACCTCGTCGCGCACATCGAAGCCCATGTAAAGCATGTGGCCGCTGTAGAAGATCTTGACGGTGGCGTCGGCCGGATCGACGACGTACGCCTCGTCGCCGAACACTGGCGGCTGGTACTGACCGGCCCGGTAGGGACCCACGCCATCGTAGGTCAGGCGCAAGGCGTCGTCGTCCCAGCGCAGATCGAAGGTGTAGACCGCGGGATCATTCCACAGCGGCTCGTCCAGGACGCCGTCGATCACCGGCGTCTCGGCGAGCGGCCGGATCACGACCTCGGGATCGATGGTCGGCACCGCGCCCGACGTGGTCGTCACGTCGGGGCGCGCGTGGATGCGGACCTCGTTGTACCAACCCGTGTTGCCCCAGGGGTCCTGCCACCAGACGCGGTTGGAGGAAAACAGGCCGACCTGCGGCGGCCAGAAATAATCGGTGTCATAGATCGAGATGTTCCACTCGATCACGTCGCCCTGCGGTCGGGTCACGTCATAGCCCATCACCGCGAGATCGAACCGCATCTCGACCGTGTAACCTGTGTCCAGCGTCGAGTCGTCGTTGGAAAGCCCGTGTACGACGGTCACCGCATCCCAGGCCGCGATCTGTTCGGGTGTGCGGGGAATGGAGGAATCGTTGTTGGACCAGCGGCCGCGGAAATCCGGCAACTGGCCGGCCGGCTGCGGATCCTGGTTGTCGGGATACCACCAGGCGTAGAAGTATTCGGCCGCCGGCTTCGGGAAAAAGTCCACCGCGTGGTCCTTGAGGTTCATCAGCAAGCCGTCGAAGCGGTTGAACTCCTGGCTACCGCCGACCGAGACGTCAGAGACCTCCGCGCCGAGATAGAGCTGGTTGCCGTGCACCAGGAATTTGAGGGTGGCATGGGTCGGGTCGCTCGGATCCCAGCCGGATTCGAGCTTCCAGCCGCTGCCGGGATTGCCTGCATTCTCACCGTAGACAATGACTTTGGTCTCGGCCGCGGCCCAGGCCGCTTCGTCGAGCACGCCGTCCAGGACGATCGGAGTCGGCGATACCCGCGCCCAGATGACGTCGGCGCGCGGCGCCTGCCCGGCCGCGGGCACTGCCGCGAACAGCAGAACGCCGGCCAGCGTGAATGTTAGAAACCTTGGCATCGGACACCTCCTCAACGGGGCGATTGCGTGAGGCCGACTCGCCGCTTGGCGCCGCACGATTCCCGCACGGTGAGCACGGCAGGCAGCACTTCACGATCAGGGGAATGGGCGTCGGCCGCTTCGACGGTGGCCAGCATCATCGCCACGGCTTTGCGGCCGAGCCCGAAGATGTCGACCGTGACCGTAGTCAGCGGCGGGTTCAAATAGCGAGCGATCGTGATATCGTCGAAGCCGACCACGGCGAGGTCATCGGGAATGCGCAACCCCTGTTCCCGCGCCGCGCCGAGCAGGCCGATCGCCATGCTGTCGTTGGCGGCGAACACGGCCGTCGGCCGCGGCCGCCGCGCCAGGATGGTCAAACCGGCGGCGTGCCCGGCGGCTTCCCGGAAATCCCCCACCTCGGTCTCGGCGCGCGCCGGGTCGAGTCCGAACTCGCGCAAAGCCGTCTGGAAACCGCGCCGGCGATCGTCCGCGTCGACGTTGCCGGCCGGGCCGGCGATCATCGCGATATCGCGATGGCCCAGCTGCAACAGGTGGCTCGTAGCAGCGTACGCGCCGCCGTAATTGTCGATCGCGACGGAACCGCAGCCGTCCGCCGCAAAGCTCGGGTTCAGCAGCACGATCGGCAGCCGCTTGCGGACCCGCGCGACCACATCCGGCGAAACGGTGTCCGGCGTCATCAAGATGAGACCGTCGACGCGTCCCAGCATCGCGCGGGCGGCGTTGAAGACGTCGTCATTGTTCGCATGGGAACTCGACAGCAGAATCTGGTAGCGAGCCTGACGCGCTCGCTGATCGATGCCCCGGATGATCTCGGAGTAAAACTCGCCGTAGAGGTCCGGCAAGAGCACGCCGAAGGCGTTGCAGCGGTTCGTCGTGAGGCTTTTGGCGGCTTCGTTTGGCCAGTAGTCGCAGGCGGCGGCGGCCTGCAGGACCCGCCGTGCCGTGTCCCCGTTGACCAGTTCGAGGTTGTTGAAGACACGCGACACCGTGGCGATCGAAACCCCGGCGGCGCGTGCGACATCGCGAATGTTCGCCACGGTCGTCTCCTTAGCAGCCGCCGTCGGAGGTAGAACTGAGCATGGCGGGAACGGGCGGCCGATGTAAACGTTTTCATAAATTCGCCGATCTGTCAACAGTTCTTTGACAAATCGGACAGATTCCTCTACTTAGAGGGCGAAAACCCTAGCGAATCCGCGAGCCTGCCAGGAGCCTGCGATGCCCCGACCCCTCGATCCGCCGGCGGCGGCCGCCAGCCTCAGCGGGCAAGGCTACATGCTGCGGTTCTCGACCCGCGGCCCGGGCCAGGCGTTCTACGACGACCACGCCCTGACCGGCGACCAGGGGTTGGCGATCCTGGTCCGGGACCTCGACAGCGGGTATTGCTGGCCGCTCGGCGACGGTCCGGCCGACCGCGCCGCCGGCGGCGACGAGGTCCGGTTCACCAGCGAACGGGATCGCCTGCGCGCCGAACTGGCCATCGCCCTCGTGCCGGAAGCGCCGGCGGAAATCCGGCGGGTGACCCTGACCAACCTCGACCGCTGCACGCGGCGGATCGACCTGACCACGTTCGCCGAAGTCGTCCTCGCCGAGCCGCGCGCGCATGCCGCCCATCCCGCCTTCGCCAAGCTCTTCCTGCAAACGGAATTCGTCGACCAGGCGGCGGCGCTGCTGGTCCGGCGCCGGCCGCGCGATCCGCGCGAGCACCATCCGTGGCTCGTGCACGCCAGCCTCGACGGCGGCGCGGTCGAGTACGAGACCGACCGCGCGCGCTTTTTGGGCCGGGGCCGGCCCGCGAACCGGCCGGCGGCGATGGCGGCGCGGGCGCCCCTGTCGGCGACCAGCGGCAACGTGCTGGACCCGTGCCTGAGCCTGCGCCGCGCCGTGACGCTCGCGCCGGGCGAGTCGGCCGTCGTGGCCTTTCTGCTCGGGGCCGCCAACGACCGCGCCGCGGCGTTGGCGCTGGCCTGTCTCGGCCGCGGCACCGCGGTTCCGGCGGGCACGCCGGCGCCGGCAGCGGCGACGGCGCCGGCGCCGGAGGCAGACCCGGTCGCTGATTCGGCGGCCGCGCCCAACGGCTATGGCCGCTTCGACGCCGACGGCCGCGAATACGTCATCCAGGTGCGCTGTCGTGCCGACGGCAGCCTCGTGCTGCCGCCACGCCCGTGGGTCAATGTGATCGCCAACGAGATCTGCGGCTGCGTCGTGAGCGAGACCGGCGCCGGCGCTGCCTGGTACGGCAACAGCCGGGAGTTCCGCCTGACGCCCTGGTACAACGACCCCGTGCGCGACCCGCACGGCGACGCTGTCTACCTGCGCGACGATCAGAAAGGCGCCGCCTGGTCGTGCTGGCCGGGGCCCGCCCCCGCGCCGGCGACTTACGAAGTGCGCCACGGTTTCGGTTACACCGGCTGCCGCCACGCGCACGACGACCTCGCCGTCGACACGCACCTGTGTGTCGCCCGGAACGAGCCCGCGCGCCTGCTGCGGGTGGGCGTACGCAACCTCGGCACGCGCGCGCGGCGGCTGTCGCTGTGGCGCCACGTGCGCCTCGTGCTGGGCGCGGCGCCGGCGGAGAGTGCGCCAATCTCGACCGCATGGTTCGACCCGGCCGCCCGCGTCCTGCTCGCGCGTAATCCGGAGGCCGGTCCCTGGGCCGACCACGTCGTCTGCAGCTCGGTGGCGACCGCCGTGCCGGGCGCCGAGATCACTCACGCCACCAGCGTCGCGGCGTTTCTCGGGCCGGCGGGCGATCTCGCCGCGCCTTTGTTCGCGCCGCTGGCCGCGGCCCCGGCGGACACCACCGGTCCGGACGCCGGGTTCACCCAGCGCGTGACGTTCGACCTCGCGCCGGGCGCCGCCGGCGAGGTCGTGTTCTTGCTGGGGTGCGACCAAGACGCAGACGCGGCGCGGCGGCTCGCGGCCCAGTTCGCGCAGCCGTCCGCGTGCGAGATGGCGGCGCTCGCCGCCCGGGCGTTTTGGCGCGATGGTCTGGCCGGCTTGCGCGTCGAGACGCCCGTGCCCGCGCTCGACGTCATGGTCAACGGCTGGCTCGCCTATCAGACCGTGAGCTGCCGCCTCTGGGGCCGCACCGCGCTCTACCAGTCCGGCGGCGCATTCGGATTCCGCGACCAGCTCCAGGACGCCCTGGCGTTGCTTGCGCTCTGGCCGCAACTGGCCAGGCGCCAGCTCCTGCTGCACGCGGCGCACCAGTTCCGCGAAGGCGACGTGTTGCACTGGTGGCATCCGCCGCTGAGCCGCGGCATCCGCACGCGGTTTGCCGACGACCTGCTCTGGCTGCCGTATCTCGCCGCGCAGTACATCGCCGCAACGGGCGATCATGCGATACTGGCAGAGACGGCGCCGTATCTGACCGCCCGCGCGCTGGCGCCGGGCGAGGACGAGGCGTTCGTGGCACCGGAGCCGGCCAACGAGTCCGCCGACCTCTACGACCACTGCTGCCGGGCCATCGACCGCTCGCTCGCGGTCGGCGCGCACGGCCTGCCATTATTTGGCACCGGCGACTGGAACGACGGCATGAATCGCGTCGGCCGCGAAGGCCGCGGCGAGAGTGTCTGGATGGGCTTCTTCCTCGCCGCTGTGATCGACGCCTTTGTGCCGTTGGTCGAAGCGCGCGGTGACCGCGCGCGCGCGGCCCGCTACCGCCGCCACCGCGAGGCGTTGGCCGCGGCGTTGCATGAGGCCGGCTGGGACGGCGCCTGGTACCGGCGCGGCTATTACGACGACGGCTCCCTGCTGGGCAGTCACCGCGACACCGAGTGCCGCATCGACGCGCTGGCGCAAGCGTGGTCGGTGCTCTCCGGCATCGCGCCGCCGGAGCGCGCGCGGCAGGCGCTCGACGCCTGTGAAACGCACCTCATCAGCGAGAAGGACGGCTTGATCCGCCTGTTGACCCCGCCGTTCGTCGACACGCCGCACGACCCGGGCTACATCAAGGGCTACGTGGCCGGCGTCCGCGAGAACGGCGGCCAGTACACCCACGCAGCGCTGTGGGTGGTGCAGGCCATGGCCGCGGCCCGCCGCCGGCATCGCGCGGCAGCGCTTTTGGCCATGCTCAGTCCCGTCTCCCACACCGCGACCGCCGCGCAAGTCGCCCGTTACCAGGTAGAGCCCTACGTGGTGGCGGCCGACGTGTTCGGCGCCGAGCCCCACGTGGGCCGCGGCGGCTGGACGTGGTACACCGGCTCGGCGGGCTGGATGCTGCGCGTGGCGCTCGAATCGGTGCTCGGGTTGCGCACCGAGCGCGGCGAAACCCTGGTGATCGAACCCTGCGTGCCCGACAACTGGCCCGCGTACCGGATCCGCTGGCGCGTCCCCGGCGGCGGGACGGTCTACGCCATCGGGGTGATAAACCCGGACGGCTGTGCGCAGACCGTGGTCGCGGCGCGCTGCGACGGCGCCGCCGCGCCATGCGACGGCGGCGCGGTGCGCGTGCCGCTGCTGCGCGACGGCCGCGAACACCGGCTCGCGGTGACG
>JAQULN010000035.1 GCA_028718575.1 Candidatus Krumholzibacteriia bacterium
CAGACCCCGTTGGGCCATGAGGCGCTGGAACTCGCCGTCGGAGCTGTCACTCAGATGAATCATTCCCAAGGCCTCTTGTTCGATCAGACGTAATGGGCCGATCAGGTGGTGCCAAGGTGCCCGTGTCGACGGCCAGCGGCGGCGGCCCACGGTGCCGGCAAGCGTTCCGGGCGCCGCCGATGGCGGAAACAGTACCAAACAGGTATACATAAGAGATCGCGACCGCAACCCGATTCCGGCGGGGCCGCTCGGGAGGAGATATGGATTCGACCAGGATCGACCGTACACCGGCTGACGTGCGTCGCACCGGCAACCGCCTGCGCCACGAGCGGTCTCTCTACTTGAGGCAACACGCGCACAATCCGGTCGACTGGCATCCCTGGGATCAGGCGGCCCTGGATCTGGCGCGGGCCCAGGAGCGGCCCATCTTCTTGAGCAGCGGCTATGCCTCCTGTCACTGGTGCCACGTCATGGAGGCCGAGGTATTCACAGCGGACGCCGTCGCCGAGCAGCTCAACCGCCACTTCGTCTGCATCAAGGTGGACCGCGAGGAGATGCCGGATGTTGACAGCTCCTATATGGAGGCGGTGCAACTCTTGACCGGCGGCGGCGGCTGGCCCATGTCGGTGTTCCTCACGCCGGATTTGCAGCCGTTCTACGGCGGCACGTACTTTCCCCGCGATCGCTTCCTGAGCCTGCTCGAACGGATCGCCGGTTTCTGGCGTACGCGGCGGGGCGATTTACGAGCGCAGGCGGGCGAACTCACCGAGCACCTGCGCAACGCGGCGGCGGCATCTTACACAGCCGAGGCCGGCAAGCCGCTCGACGACGCTCTCGTGGCGTCGCTCATCCAAAACGCGCAGGTTCACTTCGACTCCCGCCACGGCGGTACGGCGGGCGCGATGAAGTTTCCCGTTCCGGTACGGTGGTCTTGCCTGCTGCACTGGTGGCGGCGCAGCGGCGATCCTGCCGCCCGCGCCATGGTCGAGAGGACGCTGACAGCCATGGCCGCCGGCGGTCTGCGCGATCACCTCGGCGGCGGTTTCCATCGCTACACGGTCGACCCCCACTGGACCGTGCCGCACTTTGAGAAAATGCTGTACGACAACGCCCAACTCGCGAGCCTGTTCCTCGATGCCGGCGTGCGACTGCGACGGCCCGATTTCGCCGCGGTCGGTATCGATACGCTGGAGTTTCTCATGCGAGATATGAGCGGCGAAGAGGGGCCGTGCTACGCGAGTCTCGACGCCGACAGTGGTGGCGAGGAAGGCACCTATTACGTCTGGACGCGCGCCCAGATCGCGGCGGCCGTCGGCGTAGAGGACGGCCCGGTCGTGGCCGATCTGCTCGGCGTCGGCGACGTGGGAAATTTCGCGCCCGGCGCGAGTGTGATCACCCGGCGCGCCGATCCCCCGGCTGTCGCCGCCCGCTACGGACACGATCTCGAGGCCGTCGCCGGGCTCTACGAGCGGTATCGCCCCGTGTTGTTGGCGGCACGGACCGAACGTCCGGCGCCGGGTTTGGACCGCAAGATCGTCACCGGTTGGAACGGATTGGCCATCTCGGCGTTCGTGCACGGTTTCCAGGCCGCCGGCCGAAGCGATCTGCTGGCACGCGCCGAACGCATCGCCGATTATCTTGCGCGCGTACACCAGAGATCGGCCGGCGAACTCGCCCGAGCCAGCAACGGCGGTGAGGCGACGGGCAGCGCCGTCCTGGCGGACTACGCCTTGCTGGCGCAGGGGCTGCTGGATCTCTTTCGAGCCACCAAGCGCAGCGAGTATCTGGACCGGGCTCGCGGCTTGCTGACCTACGCCCGCGAGCGCTGCCTCGGCCCGGCCGACACCTGGTTCGCGACGGCTGCCGCGGCGACGCCGCTGGGCCGCCGCCGCGATATCCTCGACAGCGTGCTCCCCTCAGGGGGATCCGCGGCGGTCAATGCCCTGTTGACTCTGGCGGACGTGACCGGCGATTTGGAATTGCGCCAGGAAATGAATCGTCACCTGCAGGCCCAGTCCGGCCGCCTCGAGCGCGCGGGCCTGGAAATGGCCGGCTGGTTGACCGCCGCGATCCGGGTGCGGAGTTCAGCCGCTCGGGGAGCATCTGATAGGTAACGATAAGAGATATGACGTAAAAATGTATATTTTGAAAGTTTATGATGGACTTTCTCGAGTGCAGGTGGTAACATTGTGCTCGTCTTAGTTTAACATTAAGTCCTGGAGGTTGATTTATGGTGCGCAACTTGATCACGATGTTCGGTCTGGTGTCGATGGTGTTCGGCGCCGGTGCTGCTGTTGCTGCCATTGCCTACGATGCCGAACTGGTTCCGGAACTGGTCATCCCGAACAGCGGCGCTTCGGCGTACGGCCAGTCGACCCTTATCGTGGACGATACTGCAACCACGTTTGCGTTGACGGTGAATTTTGCCGGCCTGGATACGCCCCAGACCGAGGCGAAGCTGCTCTGGGCTGCGGCCGACTCGCCGGGCGTCGAGCTGCTGACCTTGCCTGTGGGCACGCCGCTCGCGCTGTCCCTACCCTACACGGCCGATATCGCCGAGGCTCTGGAAAACGGGGAACTCGCGATCCAGATCTACAGTCAGGATTGGCCAGCGGGTGCGATCCGCGGCAACTTCCGTTTCGTAACCGTCGGTGTCGACGCCGCCACCTGGTCGCGGGTGAAGGCGCTCTTCCAGTAGCCATCGCGTTCGGTCGTTTCGACCGCAACGATCCGGTTCACTGACGCGCGGGACCTCCGATGGGGGTCCCGCGGCGTTGGTTGGCCCGGCCCATCGCGCCGCGCCGCTCGTTTCCGTTTTTTTCCGCTTTCCCACGGCTCTGCTTCGTGAATAATCCGCAGGAAACGACGGAGTTCTCGCATGCGCCTGATCGACACCCACTGCCACCTCGATTGCGAACCTCTCGACGCCGCGTTGCCGGAAGTGCTGGCGCGTGCTAGCGCCCGCGGCGTGATCGGGATCATCGCGCCGGCCTACGACGCGGCGTCGTGGCTGCGCATCCACTCGCTCGCCGCGGCGCAGCCGGGCCTGATCCATCCCGCGCTGGGGTTGCACCCTTGGGCGGCCGCCGAACCACTCGATCTCGATGAGCTGGCCAGCGGGCTGCGGGAGTGCGCCGCGGTGGCAGTCGGCGAGGTCGGTCTCGACAGCAAGATCGACGCGCCCGCCATGAGCCAGCAGATTCCGGTGTTGGAGCGGCAGCTCGAGCTGGCCCGCGATCTCGATCTGCCGGTCATCCTGCACTGCCGCGGCGCGTTCGCCGAGATGGCGGCGATTCTGCAGCGCTTCGACCCGCCGCTGCGGGGTGTCCTGCACGCGTTCTCGCGCTCGCACGATCTCGCGCGCCAGTTCCTTCGCCTGGGACTGCATCTGGGAATCGGCGGCGCGGTGACCAGGCCGCAGGCGGTCCGCGTGCGCGAGGCGGTGGCGGCGGTGCCGCTGGAGCGTCTGCTGCTGGAGACCGACGCGCCGTCGATCGGGTTGCATGGGGTGGAGGCCGTCGCGACCGAGCCTCGCCACGTGCGCGAGGTGGCCGCCGCGATCGCTGAGCTGCGGCGCGTCGACGTTGCGATCATCGCGGAGGCGACTACGCACAACGCGGCTGAACTGTTCGGCCTCGCGATTTGAGCTTTCGCAGCCGGTCCTTCATGAAAGATCCGGGTTAGAATCCTTCCGGCCGCCGCCGATGCCAGTCGGTGCGATCCTGATATGCGCGCGCCACGGCCACCAACTCCGCTTCACCGAAAAGGCGGCCGACGAAGCTGAGCGAGCGGGGCGCACCGCTCGCGGAGAAACCGTTGGGCACGACGATTTGCGGATGGCCCGTCAGGTTGGTCATCAACAAACCGCTGCCGCCGAAGCTCGGCGTTACGTAGACGTCTACGTTGTCGAATAGCGCCGCAAAATCGCGCATCAAGAGCAAGCGCTGTCGGTTGGCTTGAATGTACTCGACGGCGGGGATGAACGCGGCCGCGCGGAAGACGTTCGGCCAGGCGTTGCGGATCTGGCGTACCAGGAGGTCGTCGCGGCCCGAGAGCGTCAGTTCCTGGAACGCTGCGGCAGCTTCGACCGAGAGGATCAGGCCGAGCGGCGAAACCTCGCGCGCGGGCAGGGCGATCGGAATCAGTGAGAAACCCGCAGCGCGCAGGACGTCCAGCGCGGCGCGGTCCAGGTCGCGGGAAGGGTCGCCGCTGCCGGCATTGTCCGCGAAGAGGTCGGCGAGGTAGCCGACGCGGATCGTCCCCGGTGCGAGATCGGGGCGTACCGCCAGCGGCGCGTCGATGACGGTGGGATCGAGCCCGTCCGGTCCCCGGATCGCGTCGAGCACGATGGCGCAGTCTTCTACCGTGCGGGCGATGGGACCGAGCTTGTCCATCGACCAGCTCAACGCCATGGAGCCGTGGCGGCTGACGCGACCAAAGGTCGGGCGCAGGCCGGTCACGCCGCAGCGCGTCGCCGGTGAGACGATCGAGCCCCAGGTCTCGCTGCCGATCGCAAACGGCACCAATCCCGCCGCCACCGCCGCGGCCGAGCCGGCGGACGAGCCGCTGCTGCCTTGCTCGAGATTCCAGGGATTGCGCGTCATGCCGCCGAACCAGACGTCGCCCCAGGCCAGTGCGCCGAGGGCGAGTTTCGCCACGACGATGGCGCCGGCGGCGTCGAGCTTCGCTACCACCGTCGCCAATTCGGGGCGGATCTGTTCGCGGTACGGCGTGGCGCCCCAAATGGTCCTATAGCCGGGGACGGCGAGCAGATCCTTCACGCCGCACGGCACGCCGTGCAGAGGGCCGCGCCAGAGACCACCGTCCAACTCGCCGTCTGCCTGGCGGGCGCGCGCGAGGGCGCGGTCCTCGAGCAAGGTCACGACGCAGCGCAGTTGCGGATCGTATTCGCGTAGTCGAGCCAGCGCCAGGCGGGTCAACTCCTCGCTCGTCACCCGCCGCGAGCGCAGGAGCACGGCCAGGTCGGCAACCGGCATCCAGGCGAGCTCGGCCGCATCGCGCGGGCGAACGACGCGATCAGCCAGACGCCAGACGGGCTGAGCTTCCGGCGAGCGCGCGGCGGCGGTCAGGCTGTCGGCGGCGCCCGGTCGCCAGAACAGGGGGTCGAAGCGCAGGGCGGGCGCGGTCGCGTTGTCGACCCGGGCGGCGCGCAGCAGCGCGTAGGCTTGGCGCTGCTCTGCGAGATCTTGGCGCAACGAGTCGCGCTCGCTGCGAGTCAACGGCAGATCGATCACCCGGGACGCGGCCACGATCGCGGTGTCGTCGAGCGGCGCCGGTCCGGTAGTGTCGGCAGGCGCCGCGCTGGAGGGTTCCGAGCAGGACGCTGTATAGGGCAGGCAGAGACTCGCAACGGCGAGGACAGCAACGGCCGGGACCAAGGGTAACGCGAATCGCATACGGATACCTCCAGTCTGCGAGAACGTCGGCGCGAAACGCCCTGGCGCAGAAACGACCACTCTGGCATGCTAGCGCAGATTATTCCTGAGGGACCGGCTGCGAAAGGTCAAATGCTGGCCGGGACGCGCGTTCTCGGATCGGCTCGGTCAACGTGCCGCCTTGGGTACGCCTCCCTCGCCGATCCTTGCGAGCCCACGTCCAGGCCAGCATGTTCCGCTTTCTCGCAGCGGTCCTTCATGAAGGATCCGGGCTACGATCGGCGTAAGTGTAGTTCAATCGGAGCAACGCGATGGCTGCGCCCTTTCCGCCCCGCTTCACCCGTACGGTGGACCTCTACGGTGCCGCGCATTTCGCTTGTCTGCGGCGCGGGGGCGCGATCGTCATCGGTCTCGGCGGCGTGGGCGCGCACTGTGTCGTGGCCTTGGCGCGCAGCGGCATTGGACGGCTCAAGCTCATGGACGACGACCGCATCAGCGTCAGCTCGCTGAACCGCCATCCGCTGGCTGCGCCGGAGGATGTCGGGCGTTTGAAGACCGAGATCCTGGCGGCCTGGATCGCGCGCGTCTGTTCCGATACCGAGGTCGAGGGCGTGGCGGCGCGCGTCGACGCCGCCTCGCTGGCCGAGCTGGTGCCGCCGGCAGAGCGCGAGTTGTTCCCGGTGCTCATCGACTGCATTGATGGGGTAGAGGCCAAAGCAGCGCTGCTCGTCCACGGCGCGCGGCACGGTTGGCAGGTGCTCAGTAGCATGGGCGCGGCTGGCAAGCGGGACGGCGGCCTGGTGCGTTGCGGTGACCTCTTCGATTCACGAGTCTGCCCTCTCGCCCGCGCCGTGCGCCAGCGCGTCCGCCGGTTGGGGGTCGGCTCCGGGCAGATTGAAGCGGTCTGGTCGGAAGAAACGCCGGTGCCGCCGATCCAGGAGCCGATCGCGGCGAACCCGGCGGCTGCGGCCGCCGCGGCGGCCGGGCCGGCGGCGTCGCGCCGCCAGCCGAGCAACGCGATGTTGCCGGGCATCTTCGGCTTTGCGCTGGCGGCCCGGGCGGTCGTGCTGTTGACCGCCGCGGTATCGCCGTCGCAGCGGTGCGACGAGGCGAGCCACCCGGGGCCGGACCAGGGTTGACCAGGATCGTGATCCTGGTTAAACGGCGAAATTCTGGGCCGCGAACTCCCAGTTCACGATCTGCCACCAGTTCTCGATATAGCGGGGCCGCGCGTTGCGGGTGTCGATGTAGTAGGCGTGCTCCCAGACATCGATGCACACGAGCGGCGTCTGGTCCGCGGTGAGCGGCGTGCCGGCATTGCTGGTCGACACGATGTCCAGATTGCCGTCGTGTTTGCGGACGAGCCAGGTCCAGCCGCTCCCGAAGGTACCGATCGCCACCTTGGTGAACGCGTCGCGGAACGCAGCGATGTCGCCCCATCGCCGCGTGATGGCGGCCGCCAGCGCACCGGTGGGGTCGCCGCCGCCGCGCGGCCGCATCCCTGCGAAGTAGAAGGTGTGGTTCCAAACCTGGGCGGCGTTGTTGAAGATGCCGCCCGCAGGCGCGGTCTTGATGATCTCCACGAGCGCGCGGTCGGCGAACTCCGTGCCGGCGATCAGCCCATTCAAGTTGTTGACATAGGCGGCGTGGTGCTTGTCGTGGTGGTACTCGAGCGTCTCGCGGGAGATGTGCGGCTGGAGGGCATCGTGCGGGTACGGCAAGGCGGGCAGTTCGTGCGTCATGGCAGGCTCCTCTGATTCCGGGGCGAATAACACGCCGCACGGGCGGTTATCTTCAGGCATGCACATGATACCGGCGCGTCTTGCGGCTGCCAACTCCCACGCAGCCGCGGCCGGCTGACGCCGCCCGGTTCTGCTGGCAGCCTGCCGCGCTCACGTGTACAGTAGCCAGGAAATGCGAATCCCTAACCCTGGAGGACAGAGATGACCGACCCGCGTCGTTTCGGCGGTTCCCCTGACGGGCCGGAGATCAGAGTTCCCCAACTGAGCCGGCGGATGCTCCGCAACCTGGTGCTCGGGCTGGTGGTCCTGATCGTGGCCTTTACGAGTTTCTACACGGTGGAGCCGGAGGAGGTCGCGCTCGTGCTGCAGTTCGGCAAGTACGTGCGCACGAGCAATCCCGGCCTGCACCTCAAGCTCCCGTTCGGTATCGAGAACGCGCGGAAGGTGCCGGTGGAACGCCAATTCAAAGAGGAGTTCGGTTTCCGCACGCTCGCCAGCGGCGGGCGCTCGCAGTTCACCACGCGCGGTTACGCCGAAGAAGCCAACATGCTGACCGGCGACCTCAACGTCGCCACCGTTGAATGGGTGGTGCAGTTCCGCGTAGTCGACCCCTACAACTTCCTGTTCCGGGTGCGCAACCCACAAGACACCTTCCGCGCCATGTCCGAGGCGGTGATGCGCAGCAAGATCGGCGACCGCACGGTCAACGAAGTCTTGACCGTGGGCCGCGCCGAGGTCGCCAGCGAAGTGCACCTCACTCTGCAAGAGTTGTGCAATCAGTACGAGATCGGCATCTCGGTCGATCAGGTGGTGTTGCAGGACGTGACCCCGCCCGAGCCGGTTCGACCCAGCTTCAACGAGGTCAACGAGGCTGAGCAACAGCGCGAAAAGCTCATCAACCAGGCGCAGAGCGAGTACAACCGGATCATTCCGCGCGCGCAGGGCGAGGCCTTGCAAACCATCCAGGGGGCTGAGGGCTACGCCCTCAAACGCGTCAACCAGGCGCGCGGCGACTCGGCACGCTTCGTAGCGCTGTTCGACGAATACCGGAAGGCGCCCGAGGTGACGAGTCAACGCATCTACCTCGAAACCATGGCCAAGGTGCTGCCGCAGATCGAAGGCAAGGTTGTGATCGACAGCGAACTCAAGGGTGTGCTGCCATTGCTGAATCTCGATGGAATCGGCGACTCCCGAACCGGTGGAGGTGCGCGATGAACCGCACATTGGCAATCATTCTGGGAATCCTGATCCTGATGGCGGTCTCGGGCACCTTCTACGTGGTGCCGGAGTACGAGCAGATCATCATCACCCAGTTCGGCAAACCGGTGGGCGATCCTGTCGCCACACCCGGCCTGAAGGTCAAACTGCCTTTCGTGCAGAAAGTCCATCGCTTCGAGAAGCGGTTCCTCGAATGGGACGGCGAACCGAACGAACTGCCGACCCGCGACAAGCGCTTTATCGAAGTCAACACCTACGCGCGCTGGCGGATCACCGATCCGTTGCTCTTTTTCCAGCGCCTGCGCGACGAACGCGGCGCGCAGACCCGCCTCGACGACATCCTCGACGGCGAGACGCGCAACGCCATCGCCAAGTACGACGTGCTGGAGGTCGTGCGCTCGACCAACCGCGAGGCCGAGCGCACAGAAATCGATCCCGACGACGAATCGCGGCTGGAGCCGATCGTCGCCGGCCGCGAACGGATCAGGCTCGAAATCCTGAGCAACGCGCAGCAACGCACGGCCAACCTGGGCATCGAGGTCCTCGACGTTCAGTTGAAGCGCATCAACTATATTCCGCAGGTGCAGCGCAGCGTCTTCGAGCGCATGATCGCCGAACGCAAGCGCATCGCAGACCGGTTCCGCAGCGAGGGCGAGGGCGAGGCGAGCCGCATCAACGGACTGAAGGAACGCGATCTCCTGCGGGTTCAATCCGAGGCCTATCGGACGGCCGAAGAGATCCGCGGCCGCGCCGACGCCCTGGCGACCAACATCTACGCCGCGGCTTTCGACCGCAGCGCGCAGTCGCGGGAGTTCTACACGTTCCTCAAGACGATGGAGAGCTACGAACAGACCTTCGGCAAGGACAGCCGGCTGATCCTGACGACCGATTCGGACTTCTACCGGTACATCAAGCGGAGCCGCTAGGCGGCTCGTTGCGGGGGCGCAGCGGCGGACTCGTTCTTTACGAAAGCGGGTCCGCCGCGCGGCATCGATGCGTGCCGGCAGGCGAACTAGAAGAACCGCTTGGCGAACCCGAGGATGCCCTGCTTCCACGGCACCCGGTGCGAAACGCCCGCAGCGCCCTGGAATTCATCCAGGTGCTCCAGGTACCAGCGATAGTTCCGCACGAGCGCCTGCTTGTTCGAGTACTGCGGCGCGAAACCCAATACGCGCTCTGCTTTCTCGATCGAGACGAACGAATCCTCGGCTGCGGTCTCGTACACCCACTTGTAGAGCGGCGAGAGCTTGAGCGCCTCGAGGACGCGCAAGGTCCAGATGACCGGGCTGGCGGGAAAGCCGACGATCTTCTTGTCGAAGCCCGCTTCGTCCAGGACAGCCTGATAATCCTCGCGCATGGTCGTGAACTCGCGCGCGCCCAGGTTGAAGACGTCGTCGACCTTGTCGCGGGGGCCGGTCGCGGCGAGGTAGATGCCCTGGCAGACGTCCTCGACGTCGCAGAGCTGGTAACGGTTATGGCCGCTGCCGATCATCGGGAAGCCGCGACCGTCCCGCGCCCAATCGTAGAACATGGCGAAGACGCCAAGGCGTTCCGGCCCGATGAACGATTTCGGCCGGATGATCGGCACGCACAATCCCTGGGCGCGGAACTCTTGACACACTTGCTCGGCCTTGACCTTGGCCTCGCCGTACGGGCCGACCCCCTGCAAGGGGTCGTCTTCGCGAAGAGGATGGTGGTCGGGGATGCCGTAGACAGCGGTGCTGGAGACGTGCACGACCCGCGGCACCCCGTGGGCCAGCGCCGACGCCAAAACGGTGCGCGTGCCTTCGATGTCGGTGCTATAGATCTCGGCCGGGGCATAGAGCGGCAGTGCCGCTGCGCCGTGGACCACGAGGTCGCAGCCCTGGATGGCCAGATCGACGTCGGCGCGGTCGCGGATGTCGCCTGTTACCGCGACGATGCGGTCGCGCTCGGGGTAGTCGAAGGGCGCGAGATCGAGCGAGACCACTTCGTGGCCGCGCGCCAACAGATAGCGGACGAGGTTGACACCGAGGAAACCGGCGCCGCCGGTTACCAGGCAGCGGCGGAACAAGACACTTTCAGCAGTCAAAACGAGCCTCCCCAGCCACGCATTGATCCGGGTTAGATTGCCGCGCCAAGATGCGACGCCGAGTCCCGCCGGGCAAGCGCGGGAGCAACCTCGAAAACCGACCGCGACGCTTCCGGTTACGCGAAGAGCGTCGCTGCGGCTTCCATGATCCCTTCCGAGAGCGTCGGGTGGGCGTGGATCGTGAACGCCAGATCCTGCCAGCGCGCCGCCATCTCGATGGCGAGGGTCGCCTCGCCGATCAACTCGCCGGCGCCCGGTCCGGCCAGACCGACCCCCAGGACGAGATCCGTGTCGGGATCGACGATCAGCTTGGTCAGGCCATCATCGCGGCCCAGGGTCAACGTGCGGCCGAGGCTGCGCCAGGGGATCTTCGCGGTCTTGATCGGGCGCTTCTGGTCGCGCGCCTCGGTCTCGGTGAGCCCTGTCCAGGCGATCTCCGGGTCGGTGAAACAAACCGCGGGGATCGCACGCGGTTCGAACGCGGCCGGCCGGCCCGCGGCGACGGCGGCCGCTACCTGACCTTCGTGCGCCGCCTTGTGGGCCAGCATTGGTTGGCCAGTCACGTCGCCGATCGCGTAGATACCGGGCGCCGTGGTGCGGCGCTCCGCGTCCACCTTGATGAAGCCGTCCGTTAGCGCGACGCCGGCGGCTTCCAGGCCGAGGTTCTCGATGTTGGGGCGGCGACCGACGGCGACCAGGACGCGGTCGAAGAGCTTGCTCGACTGCCCGCCCTGTTTGTCCTGCAGCGTGACCTTGACGCCGTTCTTCTGCTCCTTCAAACCCAGGACCTTGGTCCCAGTCAGGACGGCTTCGAACTGCCGGTCGAGCCGCCGCTTGAGCTGGGAAACAAGGTCGCGATCGGCGCCGGTCATCAACTGAGGCAGCATCTCGACCACGGTGACGCGGCTGCCCAGTGCGGCGTAGACCGAGCCGAGTTCGAGGCCGATGTAACCGCCGCCGATGACGAGCAGGGTGCCGGGAAACGACGGCGGGTGCAAGGCGCCGGTGCTGTCGACGATGCGTTCGCTCAGGTCGGCGCCGAACGCGGGCAGCGCGGGCCGCGAACCGGTCGCGAGGATGGCCTGGTCGAACGCGAGCGCGGCCGTCTTGCCCTCGGTCAGATCGACCGCCAGCTCGCGCGGGCCGCTCAAGCGCGCGCGGCCACGCAGATAGCGGATCTGCTTTTGCTTGACCTTGCCGCCCAGCCCGCCGGTGAGGGTCTCGACGATGCCGTCCTTCCAGCCGCGCAGCGCGTCGATGTCGAGGCGGGGCGCAGCAAAATGCAGGCCCATCGCCTTCGCCTCGGCGGCGTCGCGCACCAGCTTCGCGGCGTGCAGGAACGCCTTGCTCGGAATGCAGCCGCGGTGCAGGCATACACCGCCGGGATTCGCCTCGGGATCGACCAGAGTCACCGCCAGGCCCAGCTCGACGGCCCTGAACGCCGCCGCATAGCCGCCCGGTCCGGCGCCGATTACGACCAGGGGCGCCTTCTCGATGGTTGCTTCTTGCCGGGCCTTGGTCATTGCTCGTCCTCCATCATGAGCAGGAGCGGTTGTTCGAGGGCTGCGCAGATCCAGCGCAGGAAACGGGCGCCATCGGCGCCGTCGATCGCGCGGTGGTCGTAGCTCAGCGACAGCGGCAGGCGCAGGCGCGGCTGGAATTCGCGCCCGTCCCACACGGGCTCCATCTCGGCGCGCGAGACGCCCAGGATCGCGACCTGCGGTGCATAGACGATCGGCGTGAAATGCGTGCCGCCGATCCCGCCGAGGTTGGAAATCGTGAACGTGCCGCCTTCGAGGTCGGCCGGCGCGAGGCGGCGCTCGCGCGTCTTCGCGGCGGTCGCGTTCAATTCGCGTGCGAGCGTCGCCAGGCCCCTGCGGTCGACGTCGCGGATCACTGGCACCAGCAACCCCGCCGGAGTATCCACCGCCACCCCGATGTGCACGTAGCGCTTGCGGATCAATTCGCCGGCGGCGAGGTCGAGGCTGCTGTTAACCGCGGGGAAGACTCGCAGAGCGGCCGCCGTGATCTTCAACAGGATGGCGGTCATCGTGAGCTTGTCTGCGGCCGGGGCTTTGCGATTGAAGTCCAGGCGGAACCCTTCGACCGCGGTGATGTCCGCCTTGTCATCCTGGGTGACGCGTGGGGCGCTGGCCCAGGCATAGGCCATATTATCGGCGATGATCTTGCGGACCTGCGACAGCGGTTCTCGCTCTATATCGCCCCATTTCGTGAAATCGGGCAGCGGTCGCTGCTCGGCGCCGCCGCTGGCATGCGCGACGACGACTCCTGCGTCGGCGCGGCCGGCCAGCGCCTGTTTGACGAATTCGCGCACGTCCTGTTCCGAGATGCGGCCGCCCGGTCCACTGCCACCGACGGCGTGGATATCCACGCCCAACTCGCGGGCGAAACGGCGCACCAGCGGCGAAGCGGGCGGGACATCCTGCGGCGCGGTGGCTGCGGTGCGCGGCGGCGGCAGCGCCGGTGGGGCCTCGGCCCGGCCGGCGTCGGCCGTTGCGGCGGTGGCGGACGCCTTGGCTGCCGTCGCCGT
>JAQULN010000036.1 GCA_028718575.1 Candidatus Krumholzibacteriia bacterium
GCGGCGCCCCCGGGAGAATCGGTCTCGTGGAGGCTCCGGGCCTCGGATTGCGCAGCGGGCTGCGGCCGATCGCAAACATCCCGTTCGGAAGCAAGGCGGGCCGTCTCAATGTATAGTAGCGGCATGGCATATCCCCCTATCGAGTCAAATGGCTATTCTCGATCATTACTTCGGTTGCAGTACGCCGGAACTTGAGCGGCATCCGGTGTAAGTCGCTGCAAATAATGACGTAGCGTAAGGGCTATCTGTATGCCGCGGAACATGGTCGGTAAGCGCCTTTCGCCAGAGGCATCGTAGGTGATGCCCGAACCGCGTCGATGCGTCCGCGCAAGCCTTGACTCGCGGGCTGCAAGTCCTCAAGATGCCGTGAGCGGGGGGTCATCGATCGGCTGCGGCGGCTCGGCTAAGCTCCACAGTAAACGACGCGGTCGCGCCCCATTCGAGTTTGTTCGCCGGCTCGCCGCGGGTCCGCCCAGCGACGGGATTCACGGATGCTGACCTGGTTGCGCACCATCGCCGCCGCTGGAGCCTGGGCGTTCCTGGCCGCGGGCTCGATCGGCCTGCTAGAAGCGGCGGCGCGTGCGTTCGTGCTGGCCAGCCCGGGTTCGTCCAGCCACTCACAGGGTCTCGTTGCCTTGCTGCCGGCGTTCACGTTGTACGGCTGGCTCGGCCTGGTCATCGCCGTCCTGGTGTCGTTGCCGCTGTTGACTCTGGCGCGCCGCCGGCGCAACGGCGATCCAGCCGCGCCGGCCCTGTCCGCCCAGGTGCGCACGGTGCCGGTCCGGGCCTTGGGTGCCGCCTTGGGAGTGCTTGGCGCTCTCTATCTCGCGTACTTCTTACGCGAGACGATTGTGCTCGACTGGTACAATCGGTGGCTGACGCCGCCGTGGCGTCCGGCGGGGCTGCTGGCGCTCGGCGTCGTCGTGGGATTGAGTCTTCCGTTGCGCCGCCTCACGCCGCTCATCAGCGGCGGCGGACGTGTTCGACTGGCGATCATGATCGTGATCGCCATAGCGGCGAGTTGGCTGTGGCCGGATTATCGGACGACGACGCGCCTTCGCCAGCTGAGGGGCGCGGAGATCGGCACCGCGCCGCCGGGCGCGCCCAACGTGTTGCTGTTGAGCATCGACGCATTACGGCACGACAAGCTGAGTTGCCTCGCTCCCGGCGCGCCGCCGACGCCGCACCTAGACCGGCTGGCAGCCGACAGTTGGCTCTGGACCAACGCCTGGGCGGTCAGCGGCTGGACGGTGCCCAGTATGAGCACCGCCTTGACCGGAAGGCCGCCCCGGACGCTCGGCGTCGGCAAGTTGGTTGGCCTGCCGGAGGGAGTGCCGACGTTGGCCGAACTGGCCCGGCAGGCGGGGTGGTGGACCGCGGGCATCGTCGCCAATCCTTTCTTGAGCGAGGAGTTCGGTTTCGCGCGCGGATTCGCTGACTTCGACCATTCCGATGTCTTCGAGGCGCTCGACCCCGCCCGGCAGACGATCCTGGCTCGTGAGCTCACGCGTTATATCGTGGAGCAAACCGATCTCACCGATGGCCGGCTCATGATCGGCCGCGCGAAACGCTGGTTGCGGTCCTACGCGAAGCCGCACCCGTTCCTGCTTTGGCTCCACCTGATGGAGCCGCATTTGCCGTATCGCAGTCATCCCGACGCACTGGGCCGCCGGCCGCCGTTGCCGGAGCATCCGCTGATGGCTCGCGATCGCTTTTCCGACCTCCACGGACTGCGCGCGGCGCTGCCGGACGTACCGGCGGAGATAGCCCGGGCCGTCGAAGACCTCTACGACGGTGAAGTCGCCTATGCCGACGCCTGCGTCGGCGAGTTACTGGCGGCACTCGCGGCGACCGGCCGCGCACAGAATACCTGGATCGTTGTGTTCGCCGATCACGGCGAGGAGTTCTTCGAGCACGGAGGTTTCGAGCACGGCCACAGCTTGCTGCCCGAGGTTACGCGCATTCCACTTTTGATTCGACCGCCCGGCGGTCTGGCGGCCGGTGTCCGTGACGATCGGGCCGTCAGTCTGCTCGATCTTCTACCCAGCCTGTGCCATGCCATGGCCTGGCCGGCGCCCGCGGGTGTCCCCGGCCGCCCCGCCCTCGCGCCGTCCGGCGATGGTGATCAAGTCGAACCCACCAAGATTAATATTTTGGAGAATATGCTCTATGGGCCGCCCCAACACGCCACGCTACGCTGGCCTGTGTTTGCGGTCGCCGATTCGAGTTTCGGCGAGATCGTTTGGTACGACCTCGCCGCCGATCCAGGCGCACTACGGCCGATTGCAGCGCCAGTCGACGCCGATGTCTTGCAAGACGCGGTCCGCGAGCTGGTAAGCGAATGGAACCGCCTGGCCGTCGAACTCGGCGCTGGCAACCGGCCAAGCACTAAGATAAGCCCCGCCACCGGACGGCGGTTGCGCAGCCTGGGCTACTGACGCGGGTTCGGGCCTAACTGTCGTTCGATGGGCTGGAGTTATCCTCTCAGGCCAAGATATGCTCGATCAGGATCTTGACGCCGATCCCGATCAAGATCAAGCCTCCGGCGAACTCGACGCGCCGGCCCCAGGCTGACGCCAATCGGCGGCCCAACGCCATCCCGGCGGCGGTGAAGGCCGCCGCGACGGCGCCGAAAAGCAGCGCCGGGAGAATGATCGGCGATCCGATCACGGCCAGCGACAGGCCGACGGCGAGGGCATCGATGCTGGTGGCAACCGAGAGCAACACCAATTGCCAGCCGGTGGTCGGGTCGCGAAAGGGCCGCACCTCGCCAGACGGACTTAGGGAGTCCCGCACCATCCGGACGCCGATCACGCCGAGCAGACCGAACGCGAGCCAATGATCCACCGCCGCAATGTATGCGTGGACGGTGCGGCCGACCGTCCAACCGATCGCGGGCATCAGCGCCTGAAAGAGTCCGAAGTGGAAGGCCAAGCGGAAAACACGCCGCCCCGTGAGCGGGGAGAGCACCAAGCCTGCGGCGATGGCGACGGCGAACGCGTCGGCAGCCAGCGCGACCGCGACCGCGAGCAGGATCCACCAACTCATCGAACCGGCCGGCTCCTTTGCGGTCGCTCGCATCACTTCGCGCGGGCCGCACTCGTCGCGGACCACTCGCCCGGCGCCTCTCGGGCGAGATCGGTTTGACCGTCCTTTCCGGGATTGTATTGCAGGGCTTCTCTTTGCGGCAAGGCACAACCGGTCTCACGCCCGTGTCCTGGTTGATTCCGCCGCAGACGGGGACTCGGCTTCGAGATTGATATTTGCAGCCGCGAACGTTATTACGTATCCGCAAGCCTACTCGAGAAAGTCGCGCTGGTTGCTTTCGTCTCTCGACGCATTGAGCAGAGCGCGCTTTCCAGGCGCGGAAACACCAACGGTCGGAGCCGAACCGGGAGGCATCGTCTTGCAGAAGCTGTTGATCACTGCCGCGATAATCGCGTGCGTAATGCTGAACGCTGCGGCGTCGGCAGACGAACTTGATTACCAGATCTACGGCGTGGCCCATGTCTCGACCGACCTGCAGAATAACGGTGCCGATTCCAGTCTTTTCGTCTCGTCGAACAACACCCGCTTCGGCATCAGGGGCACGTACGCGACCGACTATGAATTGTTCACGGTAGTCTTCCAGCACGAAAACAGCGCCGACTTCAACGGTGAGCGCTCCGGGCTCTCGACCCGCAACAGCTTCGCCGGCTTGCAAGGCGACTGGGGCCGGTTGATCTGGGGCCGCCACGACACCCCGTTCTATTCGCTGGGCCGCACCGCGGATCTGTTCGGCGATTGCCTCGGCGATGCGCGGAGCGTCACCGGCTACTTCGGCTACGGCTGGGACCTGCGCATGCATTCGATGATTATGTACTCGACGCCCCAGCTCGCCGACGCTCTCAAATTGCATGTTCAGCATGTGGCGGAGGAGGGGCGGGACGACCGCATGTTCCTCAGCGCCAGCGGCGTCTATCAGCATAGCGCCCTGACGATCGGTCTGGCGTACGAGCTCCACGGTAAAGGCTGGGAGACGGCTTACAGCGATTCCCTCTATCTCGCCGATGTCGGCGAAGCGCAGGATAGCGGCGCCTTCCGCGCGATTGCGGTCTACAATGTCGGCGGGCTCAAGGTCGCGGGTCTGCTCCAGTCGATCAGCAACGTCGCCGGTTATGACGGCGCTTCGGCCACGACCTTCGGGCTGGGCGCCAGTTACCGGCTCGACAGCGGCGTCGAACCTAAGGCTCAGGTCTACCTGACCGATCCTAACACCGACGTCGACGATGACGGCGCGAGAATGGTCGTTGTCGGCCTGGATTATCATCTGACGAAGAAATCGCGGCTGTACCTGGCCTACGCGACCATGCTGAACGAAGACGACGCCAAGCTCGTGCCGTTCCGAGGCGGACACGGTAAAAACTATGGCTACGGCGCCGCGGTGTCCGGCGAGAGTCCGTACGGCATTTCTGTCGGCTTGATTGCCGGGTGGTAGAACTCGGGACCATCGACACGCAAGCTATGTAGCCGCGGTAACGCCGGACTCGACCATTCTGTCCGGCGGTCCGACGTGTTTTGATGTCCGGTACCATCTCACCACGTTGTCCGTATTAAACTATGCCGATTCAACAAGCGGCTCGGTGTCGACAACCCGAGAACTCCGTGTTACGCTGGCCGCGAGCGCCTCGGCATGTATTCTTTCGGTGAAACGTCCGGTTAACACGACAGGCGCCGTCATCGTCGCTTTGCACCGTTATGGTGATGCTGCTTGGCATGGGGGAACACCATAGGCAAAGGATTCCACGCGACATGAGCAAGAGCCGAGACCAATACAGGACGGTCGAGCGCAACCGGAGATTCCTGGCAGTCATTGTCATTCTGCTCCTGCTCGGCGGTCTCCATGCCGCCTATATGATTCATAGCGCGGAGCAACACCGGCGCAGCCGGTTACTGCAACAAGCGGATGCGGCCGCCGCCGCCATGAACCCTTCGCTGTTGGCGGCCTTGGCGCAGGCGAATCCGCGACAAGGACTTCCGGAGTATCAACAACTCAAACGCCAGCTCACGTGCCTGGCAAGCCAAATCCCGTCGTGCAAATTTGTTTCGATCGTGGAAATCAGACCTGGCGGCGACGGCGGCATTTTGATCGGCAGCGACGACCTCGATATCGATTTCGCGTCACGCCGGGACAAGCTCCATGAAGAGATTGCGGCGGCAGAGTTCAAGATCCACGGCGAGCGATCCTATCCTCCCATTCGTCTTTTTCGCGACCACGGCGGATCCTGGCTCAGCGCGTCGGCGCTGGTGATTCCGAGCGCGGCAAGCAAGCCCGGTTTTCTGCTCACCATGGGTTTTACGACCGGCGGCGGGCTGCGCTCGTCGATCGGCGCCGCGGCGCCTTCTCTCCTATTCACGGCCGTCGCGATCGCAATACTCGTCGGCGGCCATGTCTTTATTGCGCGCCGGTCGCGTCGGACCGCGAAACAGCCGCAGGAGAAAGGCCACCTCCAGCTCGCGCTGGCTGTCATCACTGTCGGATTTCTCTTGAGCTTTTCGTTGTTCTGGATCGTTCGCAGCGCCGACCACCATGCGCGCGACAACGCCTTCTGGCAGCTCGCCAGCGAACGAGTCGAAGCGATCGACAGGGTCTTGCGCACGCTGGTGGACGTAGAACTCGAGGCGTTGGCTCGTTTCTATCAGGCCAGCGAGTACGTCACCCCCAAGGAGTTCGCCGATTACACGCCGTTTCTCACGCATAACTCGGTCATCCGATCCTGGCAGTGGGTGCGGCTCATCGCCGCTGCCGAGCTGGACGAGATCGCGACTGCCTTCCGCGCCGAAGGGCTTGCCGATTTCGCCGTCTGGCAGAGAGATGCGCAAGGCCGGCGAGTTGCGGCTGCCGGACGCGATACGCTCTTCGCTGTCGCGCGGATCGCGCCCCGCGGCGACCGCGACGGCGAGTTGGGGTTCGACCATGCGTCCGATCCGCGTCTGGCAGCCGCGCTGCGCGAAGCGATCCGAACGGGTCTACCGGTGGCGACAGCACCGGTGCTGCCGGCGGACGGCGCCGGCCGTCAAAACGTGTTCATGGTTTACCGCCCGGTCTTCGCTGGCAACAGACCACCGGCCTTGCTGGGTTTCGCGTCGGCCGTGCTCCCCTTGGACACCCTGCTGCAGAACGTGCTGTCGAACCGGGCCGTCGAATTGTCAATGAGCAGCTTGTACTTCGACAAACCGCCGGTCGACCTAGCTACCACGTGGCAGGAACGGAACGACTCGAGCAGCCGCTTCGTGGCCCGCCAACCGGTGCTGGTTTTCGGTAAATTGATGATGGTGACTGCGCATACCGGGCCAGAGTTCGCCGAACTCTATCCGGCCCGAGCAGCGGTTCTGGTATTGGTCGCAGGCCTGTTGCTCACGGCAATGTTGTCTCTGTTGTACGGTCTGTTCTATCAGAAGCGCGCGCAACTCGAAGGGCTAGTGGCCTTGCGCACCGCCGAGTTGAACGAAGCCAAACAACACATGGAACTCGCGATCCGCGGCGCCGATCTCGGTACCTGGGACTGGCACGTCCCCACGGGTGACTTCATCTTCAACGATCGCTGGCACGAACTACTCGGTTATGGCCCGAAGGAACTGCCGCGAAACGTCAGCGCGTGGCCGGCTATCATGGAACCAGCGGAATTGGCCGCCGTCATACAGGCGGTCGCCGATCTCCGGACGGGCGTCATCGAATATTACGAGGCTGAGCACCGGCTCCGCCACAAGGACGGCCATCCGATCTGGGTTCTCGTCAAGGGCCGATTGATCACGCACGATGACAGCGGCAAGCCCATTCGCGTCTGCGGAACCTGCGTCGACATCACCAATCGCAAACTCGCAGAGCAGGAAAGGGAGCGGCTGCAAGACCAGATCAGGCATGGGCAGAAGATGGAGGCAGTCGGCCGCCTCGCCGGCGGCATTGCGCACGATCTGAACAACCTGCTCTCGCCGATCATCGGCTACGGGCAGTTGCTCCTGGACAATGTGGAGAGAACCGGCGAGACGCACAACTTCGCCGACGCCATCTTGCGCGCCGGTTTGCGGGCGCGCGATCTGGTTCGCCAGTTGTTGGCCTACGGACGCAAACAGGCCCTGGAAGTCAGACCGGTCAACCTCAACGAGATCATCAAGGCATTCGAATCGCTATTGCGGCGAACCATTCCCGAAGATATCGAGATCCGGATTTTCCTCGCGACCGATATCTCGATGATCCTCGCCGATGCGGGGCAGATCGAGCAGGTTCTGATGAATCTGGCGGTCAATGCCGCGCAAGCCATGCCTGACGGCGGGAAGCTCACCATCGAAACCGCCATGGTCGAGCTGACCGAAGAGTACGCCAGAACCCATCCAGAGGTCGTTCCCGGCTTTTATCTGCTGTTGGCCGTCAGTGACACCGGCATCGGCATGGATCAGGCCGCACGCGAGCACATCTTCGAACCGTTCTTCTCGACCAAGGGAGACATGGGCACCGGCATGGGCCTGGCAACGGTCTTCGGCATCGTCAAACAGCACGGGGGCAGCATCTGGGTCTACAGCGAGCCGGGCAACGGATCCACGTTCAAGATCTATCTGCCGCCCATGGCCGAGACACCACGCGGTTCCACCGCCGCCAGCGAAGCGCCGACCGACCTGCATGGCAGCGAAACCGTGCTTGTCGTCGAGGATAGCGAGGACGTGCGGAGGTTGACCTGCTCGATCCTGGCTCGCTACGGATACAAGGTTCTGGCGGCTGCGAGCGGTCGTGAAGCGCTGGAGGTAGCCGGCGCCCACGACGGCCCAATCCATCTTCTGCTGTCGGACGTGGTCATGCCGGAAATGAACGGCCGGGAGTTGCATCAGGAACTCGCCCAGCGCCATCCCGGACTGGCAGTCCTCTTCATGTCGGGCTACACGGACAACGTGATCGCCCACCGCGGAATCCTGGAAGAAGGTGTCCATTTCATCCAGAAACCGTTTTCCACCAAGAGCCTGGCCCAGCGGGTTCGCGAGACGATCGACTCGTAGGAGCGGTGCGCGGGCTGCGCGCCCGCAAGGTAGAACACAGCGACGGTCAGAGCCAAGACTCGACTGTTAGCTGGCCAGCTTCGCCTCAAGCCTCCGGACAGCCCGCAGAACACGATCTCGGTTCTTTGCGCTTTGCAGCCACTTCGGCAGCCGGCTCGCGAGCGTCGCGTTAGCGTTCGGCTCACTCTTTGCTGCGTGGTACGATCTTGCGAATGGCCGCACGCACCGCGTCGTACTTCCACTGTGGGATACGTGTTCCTTTTTTGCCTGGCGTCGGCGTTTCGCACAGAACTTTCGCTTCTTCCTTGGCCACACTTTACCTCCTTCATGCTACGACGATTGCGCCTGTACCTGCGGCCGACAGCGGTCGCGCAGGGTCTTGACCCCCAGCGCCACTAAGGCGAGGATCGTGACCGGCGAAGCGGCGAAGCCGACGACGAGCTTGACGTCGGTGATCGGTCCGGCAAGCGCCCCGGCTATGATTGCTTCCGTGGCGAAGCTCGACAGTATCGCCAGCATAAGCGAATTCTCTAGTAACTCAAAGCACCGGCGAGAACAGGAAGAGAAAACAGCAACCGGCAGAGGTTTGACGCTGCGAGAAGGCGGCTGAGCATGAATGCGAGCGCGAGGACAAGGGCGAGTAAGGGCCGCCGCGACCGCGATCCTCTCCCGGTTACGCCGGTCGTCGTATCCGGTTAACGCCAGCGCCAAAACCGTGCCGCCCTCTCGGCCTACCTCTTGCCAACCTTTTCGATCCTCCCCAGCCGCGGCGGCGTGATCACGCCGCCGATCTTCTCCACCGCCGCGATCACGATGTCGGTGATCCTCTCGCCCGTCTCGAGCGGCGCAGTCAGCGCGACCCCGCCGAGGAACACGTCGCCCATCCCGCTCACGTAGTCGGGCATGGCCACGGTGTAGATGCGGTCGTCGCGAAGCGGCTGCCCGCCGACCGTTACCGATATCAGCTCGACCGCCGCGCCATTCGCCTGCGCTCTGCGGCCGCCCGCGCGCGTCTCATTATCCTCTCGATACCGATACTCCACGCCGCTCACCTGCAAAATCCCATAGGCGTCGGTCTCGGCCGCCTGCGCGTTGGCCAGGAGGATCGCCCGCAAGCTGGACCCCGGCAGCCGGTGCACCACCAGCGAGTTGCCGAACGGCAGAACCTCGAAGATGTCCAGTTTGGTCACTGGTCCGGAAGTCAGATGTTTGCGAATGCCGCCCGAATTGTACACCGCCACATCAGCGCCCGTGTGCGCGCGCAGGATATCGCAAAGCCAGCTGCCGAGAGCGCTCTCCTGGCGGCTGTGCCGGCGCAAGTCGGTAGTGAGCCGGCCGATCACCTGCTCGTAGACCGAGGCCACCGTGGACTCGTAATGAGCAACCAGGTCGCGCACCAACAAGGGCGCGTCCGGGTCTGCGTCCTCGCCCGCGACCGCTCCGCCCTGTGTTGCCGCGCTGGCGCCGCCCTCGACGTCCAACAGCACCAACCTGCCGCGATAGTGCGTGACCCGCCCGTCGGCCAGGCGCAGATCGAGGCGCCCCAGATGCCGCAGCCCCGAGCCCGCCTGGACGATGACCACCCCCGCCTCGACCAACGGTTCCTCGAGCCGCGTATGGCTGTGGCCGCCCACGATCACGTCGAGACCGTCGGCGGCCAGTTCGCGGGCCAGTGCGCGATCGGGGTCCACGCCGTTGTGGGAGATCAGGACCTGCACGTCGGTGCGGCCCACCAGGTCGGCGAGCTGTTCGCGCACGCGGGCCGTCTGGTCGCGGCTCTCGATCCCGTCCAGGCGGCTCCGCGCCACGATTGCGGGCAGCGCCGCGAAGGAGATTCCCATCATCCCGATGCGCAGGCCGTCGCGCTCCAACACCAGGGGGCCGCGCAAGCCGGGCGCCGAAGTACGACCGGCGGCATCGACGAGGTCGGCCGCGAGCAGCGGAAACGGAAAGACCGACATCAGCGCGTCGAGTGCGTCGCGGCCGAGATCGAACTCATGGTTGCCGATCACCCCTGCGTGGTAGCCGGCCGCGCCCATCATCGCCGCCATGGCGCCGCCGGGCGCGCCGGCGACCGTCAATTCGCACACCGGATTGCCGGTCATGAAATCGCCGGCGTCGAGCAGCAACCAACGCGCAGCCGACGCCCGCTCGCGCGCCAGATGCTCCGCAAGGGCCGCGAAGCCCCCGACTCGGGAGCCTCCCCCACCCTGGTACGGGCGGGCGAAAAAGCCGCCATGGATGTCGTTCGTGTGGAACAGGGTCAGGTCGAACGGCCCCTCGGCGACGGCTTGCGGTGTCGATTCGGCCCGGGCTGCCCCGGCGCCGCCGGCGCCGCAACCAGCGCCGAGGCCGGCGCCGAGGCCGACGGCAAGCCAGAAAACGACGACCGCAGGCCGCCGCGCAAAGGTCCGAGCTGGACGCATGGTCTTCATCGTGGCACCTTAGACGGCAAAGTCCAACGGGATGGCAACCGATACTCACGTGATGACACGTTTACGCGAAATCTGGCGGATTCTCAAGGACCATGGCCCGATCGCGGTCTTGTTGGTCGGTTTAGTCTACGTGGTCTTCGGCCGCTTGTGGACCGGCGACTTCTGGCACCCCACCGATTTCGCAATCCTGGCCGACGCGCACCGCCTGTCGGCCGATCCGCTGGGCATGTTCCGCCATATCGGCGCCTGGTTCAGCCAACCGCTGCTGCAGCTTGCGTTCCTGCTCGAATACCGCGCGTTCGGCATGGACTACACCGGGTACGTCGCAGTCAACCTGGCGCTGCACGCCTTGTGCGCCTTCCTGATCTACATGCTTGTGAACATGCTGTTCCACAACGAGAAGCTCGCGCTACTGGCGGCGATCCTGTTCGCCCTGAATGTTGGCAGCTACGGGCGCAACCTGCAGACACTGGCGGGCCAGGAGAGTCTGCTGCTGGCGCTCTTGCACCTCTTGGTGCTGTACCTCTTCATCCGCAACGATTTTCGCCACAATGGCGCGTTACGCTCCCGGTATTTCCTGCTCGGTCTGGTCATTTACAGCCTGACTGGTCTGACCCGCGCCTCGACGCTCTCGCTGCTGGGCTGCCTGGTCGCCTACAAGGCGTTCTTCTACCAGCGGCGCGAACGTCGGCCGATCTTCTCGAACGACCTGCTGATCTTCCTCGTCGTGGGTCTGGTCTTCCAGTTCGGACAGAATCAGTGGGGCCACCAGACGCCAACGATGCTGACCGAAGTCGACCGACCGTTGGTCTATACGTGGCGATCGGTAGTCAATGTCTTCCGGTATCTCAATCTGATGGTCTTCCCGTTGAAGGAAAGCGTCATGCTGCAGGAGTCGGGCGCACTGGTGCAGGCGATCTTCAGCCTGCGGTTGCCCGTGTACATCCTGGTGACGCTCGGCGTGATCAGCCTCAGCTTCTTCGGCTTCGTCTTCGGCAGCCGGCCGTTGCGCTTTTTCATCGCCTGGACCTACATCACGCTGATTCCCTTCAGCACCAGCGCCCCGGGCTCCGACTGGCTCAACGTCACGCACCTCTACCTGGCAAGCCTGGGCTTTTGCCTGATCCTCGCGGCCGGCTCGCTGGGTTGCTCCAACCTGTTGGCCGCACATCGATGGAAGCGCCTGGTGCCGTTCGTGGTGCCAGTCGTTTTCGTCGCGACCGCGATCACCTTGACCTACCGCCTCGACGACCGCAACCGCGCGGCCTCGCAATCGCCGGAAATCCAGGAGCTGCGCCGCCTGACCAGCGAGGAACTGCAGCGGCCACGCGCCACGCGGGATCCGCTTGCGCGGCGACTGACCGCCGGTTCGATCCCTCAAGGGTGATCCGCGCTAGCGCCCGCACCGACAGCCAGGTCGCGCAAGCAAGCGGCGTTCTTGACCCTGATTGAGCCGCGACCCAGCGCCACCGCACCACGGCGTTCGAACGATTTCAAGAGCCGGCTGACGACTTCGCGGGCGGTTCCCAGATCGGCGGCGATCGCGTCGTGGGTGGTCGCGAGTCTGCCGTCGCCGCCGGCGCGCTGGCAGAGGTAGGCGGCGAGACGGCAATCGAGGCGTTGGAACGCGACTTCTTCCACGAGCGCCATCATCGCGCCCACTCGATCGGCCATGATGCCGAACACGTACGCGCGAAAATCGGTTCGCTGATCGAGCCAATCGAGAAAGGTCCGGCGCGGGAACAGGATCACCGCGGCCGGTTCCTCCGCCACCGCCGCCGCCGGGCAGCGAACGCCGGCGATCAAACACATCACGTTGATCATGCAGCATTCGCCCGGAGCGACGCTGTAAAGCGTGATCTCGCGGCCGTTGGCGCCGTTGGCGTAAACGCGCAGCACGCCGCGCACGAGGACAGCGAACACGTCGACACCCTGGCCGCAATGCAGCAGATGCTGGCCTACGGCCAGACTCACGCGGCGTCCGCGACGCTGCGCGTCGGCGGCCAGGAACTCGGGCATGGTGACGGAGCTGTCGGGCAGGCCCAGAGGCGCTGTTTCCATCGATCCCAGCCTGCGTGGTTCGCACCGGGGCTCCGGTCATACTAACCCGATCGCCGCCGCCCGCAACCGCGCCGCGCCGACCGCGGCCGCTGGGCCGCACCCAGCGCCGATCACTTGACGAGCGTCATCCGCGCCGAGCGCCGTTCATCGCCGCTCTCGAGGATATAGACATATGTGCCCGACTCCAGCGTCCGGCCGGTATGATCGCGGCCATCCCACGTCACCGCTTGGCCGCCCTCGCCGAACACACGGTCGGCCAGGGTGGCG
>JAQULN010000037.1 GCA_028718575.1 Candidatus Krumholzibacteriia bacterium
GCCGTATTCGCACCGACTACGCGCGCACCTCGCACCACTGGTAGATCGGGCACGTATCGCAGAGCGGGCGGCGCGCACGGCAAGTCCGGCGGCCGTGATCGATGATCAGGTGGGTGAACAGGCGCCAGTGTTCCCGTGGCACGACCTCGTTGAGCTGCCTCTCGGCAGCGGCGGGTTCGCCGGTGTCGGTCAAGCCTAGCTTCTGCGCGATGCGGCTGACATGGGTGTCGACGACCACACCGTCGGGCCGGTCCCAGATCTCCCCGAGCACGACGTTGGCGGTCTTGCGGCCAACGCCGGGCAGCCGTACCAGCTCGGCGAGCGTCGACGGCACTTTGCCGCCGTGCCGCTCGACGATCGCCTGCGCGGCGCCCTGCAGACTGCGGGCCTTGTTACGGAAGAAACCGGTGGGGCGGACCGCGTCCTCGAGCGCGTCCAGCGGCGCGGCGGCGAAATCCCGCACCGATGGTAACGCGGCGAACAGTCCGGGCGTGACCTGGTTGACGCGCGCGTCGGTGCACTGGGCGGACAAGATGGTGGCAACCAGGAGTTGCCACGGGTCCTGATGGGTCAGACTGCAGCCGCTGTCGGGGAAGACCTCGCGCAGTTTGGCGACGATCTTGCGAGCGCGCTGGCGGCGAGTGCGCAGTGAGAGCATAGGCTCCTTCGAATCAGATCTGGAACCGGATCCGCGGGGCATGGTTGAACGCCGTCGCATGGAGGCGCGCCGGGGCCCCGGTCCACCGGTGCTTTGCTTGACACCTGTGGGCCCCGGTTGTAGATTCCGGCCACGCAACGCGGGCCGGACTGCTTGAATCGCCAGGTTAGCGGGCCCGCCGTTCGTGCACAAGGACTCAATCACTACGGTGCGCCGCTAGCTCAACTGGCAGAGCAGCTGACTCTTAATCAGCGGGTTCGGGGTTCAAGTCCCTGGCGGCGTACCAATGTAATCAAGGGGTTGCGCGGATGCGGCGCAGCCCCTTTTTTCGCCACGGTTCCTCGTGAATAACCAGCCCTAGTTCACTGCGGCCGCAGGTCGGTAATGACCGAGGCGTCGACCCACCAGATGTCGCTCTGGCCGTTGCCGTGGCCTTGGTTGATTTGCTGATAGTCGGCATAGGTGAGCCTCCGCGCCGGCGGCTCGGCCGATCGACGCTCGCTCATGAAGAAGAAGTACTTGCCGTCCGGGGAAAGGGACGGCGAGTAACCGCGCACGCGCGGTAGGTTGATCGGTTCGCCCAGGTTTCTCGGCTCGTGCCAACCGCCGCCTGGCTTCGCGAACACGACGTAGTAGTCGGCCGGGCTGATGGCGTCCTCGCGGCCGACGACGCCGAGGATCACGAAGCTCTCGTCCGGCGCCACCAAGGCGTTGAAGCGCATGCGGCCGCAGTTGATCTCATCAGGAAGCTTTTCCGGCTCCTGGTAGACACCATCGACCAGACGCGAGCGGAAGATGTGCTCTCCCTGGCCGCCCTCGACGCCGCGGGTGAAGTAGATCGTCCCATCGCGGGTGAGCGAGGGGAAGAACTCGGGGTTGGGGGAGTTGACCGGCGCTCCCAGGTTGCGCGGTGCGCCCCAGCCGGATTCGGTGCGCTCGACGAACCAGATGTCCTCGTTCGGTTCGCTACCGGAGGTGGTCGGGCGCTTGGAGACGAAGAACAGCCTGGACCCGTCGGGCGCGATCGTGGGCTCCAGATCGACGTGTGCGGGATCACCGGAAAACGACGCCGGTTCCGGGGGAAGCCAGCGTCCCTCGGTCCGCCGTACCACCATGATCGTGGAAAAAGCGTAGGCCGGTCCCATGACGGTGAAGTAGATCTCGTTACCGTCGGGAGTCACGGCCAGGTCGCGCTCGGGCAGTCCGGTCGAAACGACGCCGGGTCCGAATAGCTCGGGAGTGCGGCCGGGCGGTTTCTGGCCCAGATAATCGCCGGCCGGCAAAGGTTGTGCCCCGGCACTGTTCGAACCGATGAGAAGACCGACGAGGAGAGTTGGCAAAGCGCGATATGCGCGGCGGCATTTGGGCATGACATTCTCCGTGTGCGTCAAGTCAACAGCACCTGCTTTGATAGGCACCGATCAGGCCAGGTGCTCGCGGGGTTCTACCACTGACGGTTGTCCAGTGTCAAATCGGAAAACGGGAACTCGGACGCTCAGTGTTCGCAGTGGCTGGCGACGTAGCAACAACAGGCCCCGGCTATCACCCCCTGAAGATAGATTGCTCGTCGCGCGAATAATCCGGGTTAGTTACTAACGCCCACCGTAGCCATCTTGCCTCTTAGATACACCTGGATCGGTCACGAAAGACCGTGGTGAAGCAGGGGAGAATTCTTGGCGGTACGCGGGCTCGCCAGGCTCGGCGAGCACAGCGTACTGGTTGGGCATTTGGTGGATGTCGCGTGGTGATTCGCCCAAATAGCCGCAACCAGCCGCCGTCGTAAGCGGCACAGCGCGCGGGATCGAGCATGGCGACGATTCTGGTTGTCGACGACAACGCAAAGGTTCGCGAGTTCCTCGTCGAATCGCTGACACACTCCGGTCATCAAGTCGTGACGACCGGCCATGGGCGTGAAGCAGTAGAACTGGTTAGAACGCACTCGGCCCAGCTTGTGATCACCGAAATCATCATGCCGGAAAAAGACGGAATCGAGGTGATCCACGAACTGCGGCAGGTCTTTCCGAACCTGAAGGTGATTGCCATCAGCGGCGGTGGTCGGAGCGATCCGGCGAACTACTTACGTTCGGCGCTTTTACTTGGCGCCGACCGCGTGCTCGCGAAGCCGTTTGGCAACTCGGAACTGTGTGCAATGGTCGATCAATTGTTGGCCGAAGCAGAGATGCAACGATCAGTCCGGAAATCGCGCGAAGCCTGAGCAAGGCGCCCCAGACACCGTTTTCCTCCTTGTTTCAATCCGTTCTCCGCGTCTACACTCCTGCATGTCTGGTGGCTATCCTGTCCTGGACGGTTGCCACGGATGCTCCTCGCCAATAGCTTCGCGCGGCGTCCAGGCCGGGTGGCGGATATGACTCGCCCCGTCGAAAGGAGCCGTTATGCGAGGCACCGTCCTGATTCTCGCGGCATTCTTGCTGGTCGTGAGCGTGTGCGGCGGCTGCGCGAAACTGCCAGCGCAGACCCCCGAAGAAGGCGCGCTGACGTTCGCCGCTGCCGACCTGCAGGACGCGATCCCACTGTCCTTCGGCGACCTCATCGCCGTCACGACCAACGAGACGTTTCCCGGATGGGCGCAGCTCTGGTTCCAAAAAGAGGACAAGAGCGTCGTCGCCGTCTATGTCCAGTACTCGCAACGACGGCTCGCCCTGCGGGCTCTTTCGATTCCGAGGTCGTGACCCGGCTGCGCGGTCACCTGGTCGCCGTCAAGGCAACGAGGAGTGTGTCCTGATGATCGACAAGCTCGTGAGTCTGGTCTGCCGGGTCTTCTTCGTCCTGGCTTTTATCGTACTGATCCTGGGTATCGTCGAAAAAATCGCGAATCTCAACGGCTACACCCTGACCCGCGTTTACCAACCCGAACGTCTACTCGAGATCTCGATCAGTTTGGCGGTGCTGGTCATGGTTTTACTGCTGCGGCAGATTCGCGACGCCGTGCGCAGCGGCGGCCGCGCCTGAGGCGCGGCCGCCCTCAAATCAGCCGTGCGGCTGGGCAGGCGTGGAGCGGTCCTGGCTAGCGTCCTGAGTCGGAAATACGTTGCCTTTTCGCCGGCCCTCCCGACGCCCGCCCGCGTTGCTCCGCCTCGGCGTAGCTGGGCTACGCTCTCGTCGTCGCGCCTTGCCGGGCGCCGGGATGACTCGCCGAAAAGGCAACGTATTTCCGACTCAGGACACTAGCGCCGTTCGATGCGCACGTTGCCGCTGAAGGCATCCACTTTGATCAGCGCGCCGCCGTCGCCCTCGGTGTGGTTGAGTTCCTGGCCCGGGACATAGCGGGACGTGCGCGCGGGCTGCTGGCCGAAGACATCGGCGATACGGCCAGAGAAGGTCGACACGCGGAACCGTGCGTCGATCTTGCCCGCCAGCTCGAGTTTCACGTCGCCGCTGTGCGTCGCGAGTTCCCATTCCGCTTTGCGGGCGATCGGGCCCTTGACGACGACGTTGCCGGAGATCGTTTCGCACGAGAGCGTGGCGAGGTTCTTGCCCGCCGTCACGTCGATGCCGCCGCTGATCGAGTTGCAGGAAAACTCCCGCGCCTCGCCCGCAGCGTCGATCGCGCCGGAAATGGTGCGCAGGACGATCTTGGCGCTCTCGGCAACCACATCGAGACCGCCGCTGATCGACTCGGCCCGTAGCGACGCCGGTTTGCCGCGCACTTTCACCTCGCCGCTGACGGTGTTGATCTCGACGGCGCCTTCGACGTTATCGAGCGTAACGTCGGCCGAAACCGACCTGATCTCAAGCCGGCTGCCTGCCGGCACTTGAATCTCGAGCCGGCTGCCGTCGACGTTGCCTCGCATCCGCTTGGGGTACTTCACCTCGATCGCCAGGCGGTCGGCGTCGCCTTCCACCTGCAATCCCTCCGCTTGCTCGTCGAGTGCGCCGGTGATCTTGACTTCGTTGCGGTTCCAGCCGGTCACCGTCACCGAACCCGCGAGATTGTCGATCGTGATGATGGCATCTTTGTTCACTTTGTGGGTCCGGTCGATCGTCTCGCCGGCCGGCGCCGGCTGGCAGAGACCCAGGACCGCGGCCAGCGCGAGGATCAACGCCGAACTGGCCGGGCTGACACGACGTGCGCAGGAATTCATGAGCAACCTCCGGTTGAAATCACGGTCAAAGGATTCTGATAGCCTGGCCGGCGAGACCTCGCGTCTGGCAGACCGCACGCCGCAGGCGCGTCGCGAGCCATTGGCTGGCCGACGAGCCGTCTTCAGCCTGGACCAGGGCTTGGCGCAACTCAGCGATACTGCGATCGAGTTCCTGCAGGCCGGCCTGCAACTCGTTGCACGCGGATGCCGCCAGGCCTTCGCACTGGTTATCCAGCACAACCTGGATATCGGCGCGAACCGCCGCGTAGCTGTCTGCAAGGGAATCACGGGCCAGTGTGTCGGTGTCTCCGCCTGCCGGCGTTCGCTGCGTGCCGAGGACCAGGACGACCGCAGCGGCCGCCGCGGCGAGGCTGGCCGTCGCCCAGAGCGCGCGACGAGTCGGCAGTTTCCTGCGCGCGGTTCCCGGTGCTTTCTCTGCGAAGGTCTGGGCGGACTGTGCCGGCGCGGCGGCGCGGTGTTGGGGCTGCCGCGCAGCGAGTTGCGCGCGAATGGCCGGCCACAGGTCCCGGCGCGGGGGCACGCCGCGCCGCAAAGCCGCCAGCGCATCGCGCAACGGATCTCCGGTGGTCATCGCAATACCTCCCTGAGTCGGCGGCGGGCCCGGAACAACTGGGTTTTAACCGTTCCTTCGGCGACCCGCAGCAGCCTAGAGACCTCGCGGACGGAGTAACCTTCCACCTCATGCAGCACGAAGATCACTCGGGCGCCGTCCGGCAGCGCCGCAATGGCGCGTTCGAGATCGAGACGGTCGCCGTCGCGGTTGTCCAGCCCGGCGCCGAGCGCGGCCAGGGACGGCAGTTCCGCGAGCGGGTCCGTCGTGAGTTCGCGCCGCGCGCGCCGCGCGCGCGCCCGCTGCCAGTCCAGCACCAGATTGACCGCCAACCGGTGCAACCAGGTGCCGAGGCCGCTCTGGCCGCGAAACCCGGGCAGATGGCGCCAGGCCTGCACGAAAGCCGCCTGGACAAGCTGCTCCGCCTGGTCCGGATCGCCGCACAGTCGCAGGCACAGCGCGTGGATGCGGTCGACGTGCCGCCGGTAGATCTGCTCGAACGCGTCCTGGTCGCCGCGGCTGGCCGCCGCCACCAGGTCGGTTTCGCGCAAGTCCGGTTCCAGGCTTGGCATCGCTGCGGGCTTCATCGTCCATCCTTGCGGCTGGTGTGCGATCATGTCCTTAGACGCCGGCCGCCGTCCGGAGGTTGACACGGCACGTGCGGCGGCCGGCGGCTGCCGACAACGCATACGCGCGCGAGTTCTATTTGTTAACACCTGTCTGCCAATAAAACGGATCCCGGACCGAGAGCTCCGGGATCCGTTTCAATTCGCCGCTGCGCGCCGCCGGCGCGCTAGCGCACCAGCGTCAACTTCGTCGCCTTCAGCACCTCGCCGTCGAGTAGGATCTGCACGAGATAGATCCCGCTCGCCAGTTCGGGCGCCTGCCAGAGGACCTCACCACCGCCCGCCGGTAGCGGCGCTGCCAGCGGCCGGGCCACCTGGCGCCCGCGGGCGTCGAAGACCTTGATCTCGGCGAAGCCGGCCTGCGGCAGCGCGAAGCCGAGCGTGGTTTGCGGGTTGAACGGGTTGGGATACGCCTGCAGGTGCGCCATTAGCGGCGGGACCGCTTCCACCGCAACGGAGCCGCGGCTGCAAACGATGACGATGTCATCCACGAGGGCCTCGACGAGGCTGCCCTGGCCGATGTCTTCGGCGATGAAGCGAAGTTGCATCTGGTCGGTCAGGGCGAGGCCGCTGCCGTCCAGTTCGAAGACGCCTTGCAGCCAGCCCCCGGTCGACGCCGTCAGGGTCTGCAGATTGACCCAGCTCGTGCCGCCGTTGTTGCTGATGTCCACGCGGAAGACGTCGTCCAGCGAGGTCGCCAGGACGTAGTAGCACCAGTAGCTGATCTCGGCCCAGACGGCGCCCGCCAGGTCGAAGACCGGCGAGAGCAGCGTCGTGTGACCGCCGTCGACATCCTCGGCGCCGGCCGACCCGCCCGGCACACCGTTGCCCGTCACGAAGCAGATCGTGCCGGGCGGCGGCGTGTGGTCTTCGCCGGGCTGGTAGGTCGTGGCCACGGGAGCGTCGCGCACCCAGAGGCCCGAGGTCGCGGTGTCCGAGGGCAGGCCGAGCGTCCAGCCGAGGTCTTCCTCGCCGTCGTCGTCCAGGACGATCTCTAGGCCGGGACGGAAAGCGTAGGTCTCAGCGGGCGCTACGTCGGGGCTGACCGCGGTGCGGCCCAGTTGATCGGCGGCCGACAGGTAGTACTCGACCAGGATGCCCGACGGTTGTGCGGGAATCGTGGCCAGGAAGACGTCCGGTTCGCCACTCGCGGTCAGCGCGACGGTCGTGAACGAACTGCCGCCCGACCGGTAGTGCAACTGCAAGGAGGCCGGGTCGAGGGGTTCAGCCGCGATGATGCGGCAGCTCACCTCGAAGGGCCCGTTTTGCTGGGAATGAGTCAGCGGGTCGTGGACGATCGCGATGCTGAACACGCGCGCGAGGGCTGCCGTGGCGGCGACCGCCGTGCGCACGTTGTCGTTCATGAACGCAACGTCGTTCACGCTGGGACCGATGATGTCGTTGACCGTGTGGATGTAGGGGCTGTACTGGCCGGAGTCCTCGAAAAAGAGGATCGCGCGGTAGCCGTTGTTCCAGAAGCTGGCGTGGTCGCTGCTCGCGCCGAAGGGGAGCGAACCGGTGACGGCCACGTGGTCGGGCACGTACAGCGTGATCACCTCGTCTATCAGGTCGCGCAGCGGCTGGCTGGACGCGTTGCTGATGATGTCGATGTCGGCGGCGTCGCCGGCGGCGCGGTAGCCGAGCATGTCCATGACCAGCGCGCCTACGATGTCCAGGCCGGCGGCGGCGGCCTCGCTGGCCCAGGCGGCGCTGCCGTAGAGGCCCTGCTCCTCGCCGCTGAAGGCGAGGAAGACGACCGAGTGTTCGAACTCGTAATCGGCCATGGCGCGGGCGGCCGCGAGCACGGCCACGGTGCCGGTGGCGTTGTCGTCGGCGCCGGGCGCTACCGCCGGGGTGCTGGTGATCGAATCGTAGTGGCCGCCGATGACCACGTATTTCTCGGGGGTGACGGTGCCGGGTTTGACGCAGACGACGTTGTCGTTCCAGGTATTGTAACTGTGCAAGGTGACGTCGGTGTAGCCGTAGGCGAGGAACTGGTCGCGCAACCAATAGCTCGCCAGCAAGCCGCCGTTCTGCTGGCTGTGGCGTGTGCCGAAGTCCTGCAGAATCTGCACTTGGTCCTGCAGCCAGCCTTGCGTCACGGTTTCGACCATGGCCGCAATGGCGGGATCGGCGCTGCGCAGCTTGTCCGGTGCGGGGCCTTCCCACGGGGTGCTCACGAAGCGCAAGGGGCGGCGGAAGACGCGTTGGATATCAGGCAAACAGGATAGGATGCGCTCTTCATCGTAGGGCATGCGCACGATCGCAAAGTCGCGTTCGCGGTGCAGGATCTGTGCGTCGTCGGCCAAGGGAGTGATCCGGTCGCCGGCGCCGACCTCGTACTGGATAAGGACCTCGGTGGCGGGGTCGTCCTTGGCCACGATAACGTGAGCGATGCCCCAGGCCGTCAGGTCGGCCAGGTCGGCGTCGGTCAAAAACGCCAGGAAGCCGCCCGGGATCTCGGTCGCGAGTTCCAGTCCCGCGCCGGTCAACGACGGTCCATTCTCGCCGGCGGTGCGGATGTAGACGAGCGAGCGATCGACCGTCGCGGGCGCGGCGGTCTGGAGAAGAGCGTCGGCGACCGGGACGCCGGGCGCCAGGGCGGCGCCGGCCAGAACCAGCACCAGGGCAAGAGCGGTCAGGCGTTGCATGATGCCTCCTGCAGTTGAACCATCGGCGGATAATCGCATTCTTGATGATAACATATCGCCGCCGCATGATCCATGCGCCAATCGCTGTTGACCCGGAGCACGGTTTATTGACCGCCGAGCTGGAAACCGGCCATTGGGCAGAGGTGCGAGATCGCCGGCGTCGATCGCCGGACCGACGTTGCCGTCGCGTTGGATGATCATTATCTGTGGCATGTCCTCAGCCCGGAGTTGTCATGGCGAATCTGAGGCGCGGCGCTCTGGTCCTGTTCGTACTGCTAGGAGCGCTGCACTGGCTCCTTAGCCCGATTCCGTTTGCCGTGGTGCTGGCGGCGGTTTTACTGCTTGTCGTGCTGCTCTTGCGGCGGCATGTACGGCGCGAAGAGGCGCTGCTGTGTCAGCTAGAGTGCGCGGGCGACCTGTACTCTCGCCACCGGCTCGACGGGACCTTCCTCTATGCCTCGACGGGTTTTCGCGCGCTCCTGGGGGTCGACCCTGCCGCCTTGCCGGGGCAACGCCGAGTCCCCGGCTGGCGGGTCGCCGATACGGCGGCGCTGGCCGGCGCGCTGCGGCGGGCGGCCGCCGGCGAACAGCCGGTTTGCGCCGCCATCTCCCTGCGGCACACCGACGGGCGCACCCTCTGGCTCGAAGGGGTGGCGCGACGGGTCGCGGGCCTGAACGCGCGCGGCGGGCCGGAGATCGTCGTCATCGCCCGCGATGTGACCGCGCGGCGCCGCGCCGAGGCGCAGCACGCGCTGAACGAGCGCTGGCTGCGCCTGATCACCGAGAGCATGCAGGAAGTGCTCTGGCTGCGCGTCGGCAACGAATTGCAGTACATCAACTCGGCGTACGAGCGGGTGAGCGGCCTGCCGCGGGAGGTCCTGGCCAACGATGGACTGCGGGGCTGGCTGCCGTGGATACACCCCAAAGACCGCGACCGCATGCGGCTGGCACTGGATCAGGCCGTGCTGCACCACGAACCGCTGGACGAAGAGTTTCGGCTGGTGCGCCCGGACGGCCAGGTGCGCTGGCTCCACGCCCGCACGGTGCACGTCGAGACCGGTCCCGACGGCCAGCTCGAAACGGTGGGCGTGGCGGCCGATATCACCAGACGCCGTCAGGCCGAGGATACGCTGCGTGTTGCGGCGTCGCGCCAGCAATCGCTCTTCGAGACCGCGCACGTCGGCGTGACGATCACCGATCTAGCCGGGACGCTGCTCTACGCCAATTCCAGCGCCGCGGCGCTGTTCGGCGCGGAGTCGGTCAAGGATCTGCTGGCGTTCGCGCGGCGGCACGATGGGATCCGCTCGTTCTTCCGGGATCCGCAGGAGCGCGAGCAGTTCATCGCCGAGTTGACCGGCGGCAGCCGCGGGCGCGCTTCGCGGGTCATCGATTTGCGCCGCCTCGACGGCAGGATCGTGAACATCCACGTTTCGTGCGGCGTGTCGGTCAATCCCGAGTCAGGCCGCACGGAACTGTTCACCATCCTGGACGACGTGACCGGCGCCCTCGCGGCGCAGGCGGAACTGCGCCGCAGCGAGGAGAGCTACCGCCGTCTGGTGGATTTTCTGCCCGACGGCGTCCTGGTTCATGACGGTAAAAAGGTGGTCTTCGGTAATCCGGCGTGCGACCGTTTGTTCGGCGTCGACGATCGTAACCTCCCGGGAACCAATCTGGCGACGATCGTGCCGCCGGAGAGTCTGGCCTACCTCGTCGCGGCGGCCGCGGCCAACGGCGGTGACGCGCGCGGTCCGGTGGAAATCTGGCTGCGGCGCCGCGACGGATCGCTCTTTCCGGCGTCGGTGGTCAGCTTACCGCTGACCGATGCGGCCGGTCCGCAAACCTTGACGGTCGTCAAGGACCTGACCCGCCTGCGGCGTTACGGCGAGGAGATCGCCGCCCAGCAGGAGATCCTCAGCGCCCTGGTTGAGACCGTGCCCCTGGGTATTGTCGCCAAGGACCTCGACCGGGATCTGCGCTACGTGATCTGGAACGCCTATATGGAGAGTGAACTGGGTTTGCCGAAAGAAGCAGTGCTGGGCCGCCGCGACGCCGACCTCTTCCAGCCGGAGTTCGCGGCGGCGATGCGCCGGCACGATCAACAGGCGGCCGCGCGCGGGCAGCCGCAGGATCTCGGCGAGATTAGCCTGCTACTGGGGGACCGCCGGTTGGATCTGCACGTGGTCAACGTGCCGGTCCGTGACGCCGACGGCAAGATCGCCCGGGTGTTCAGTCTCGTGGAAAACGTCACGCGGCAGAAGCAACTGCTGGCCCGCCTGCAGCAGGCGAGCAAGATGGAGGCGATCGGCCGGCTGGCGGGCGCGGTGGCGCACGACTTCAACAACATGCTGCAGGTAGTGCAGGGCTATACCGAATCGATCCAGCACGGCGTGCGCTCCGCCAACGGCTTTCAAGACGAAGCCGGCCTGGTGTTGACTGCCGTCAACCGCGCCCGCGATCTCGTGCAGCGCCTGTTGACGTACAGCCGCTACGATGCCTTGCAGCCGAAGCTGGTGGATCTGAACCGCGTCGTCGATCAGGCGGCGGCCATGAGCCGCGGCGTCCTGCCGCCCGGTATCGAGCTGGCGGTACGCCAGGCGACCGATTTGCCGCTGATCTACGCCGATCCGCAACAGCTCGAGCAAGTGGTCTTGAATCTCGTTCTGAACTCACGCGACGCCCTACCCCAGGAAGGCCGGATCGAGATCGAGACGTCGCTGTGCGAATTGGATCGAGCGTTTTGCACCGCCAGGCCCTGGGCCAAGCCTGGACGCTACCTGCAGGTGACCGTGCGCGACAACGGCTGCGGCATCCATCCCGACGCGCGCGAGCACGTGTACGAGCCGTTCTACACGACCAAGGGATTCGGTTACGGCACGGGGCTGGGGCTGGCGACGGCGTACAGCATCTGCAAGCAGCACCAGGGTTATATCGATTTCGAGAGTGAACTCGACGTCGGCACGGCGTTTCACATGTTCCTGCCGCTGCTGGTCAGCGAGCAGTTGCAGGAGCCGGAGTCCGTCGATGATCCGCCCGCCGTCTCGGGCCGCGGCGAACTGGTGCTGCTGGTCGAAGACGACGACATGGTGCGCAGCCTGACGCGGCATGTGCTCGAGCATGCCGGCTACCAGGTGCTCGAGGCGCGCGACGGCGAAGATGCCATGGAGGTTTTCATGGCGCATGCCGCCGAAGTGCAACTGCTGATCCTGGACGTGGTGATGCCGCGCATGGATGGCCGCGCCCTCTATGACAACATCAGCGAGTTACGGCCGGGCGTGCCCGTCCTGTTTTGCAGCAGCTACAGCGCGGACCTCCTGGAGTCGGAGTACATGCTGCGGGTTGGCGGCCTGCTCCTGGCCAAACCGTACCGCGCGGTCGAGCTGCTGCGGCGAGTGCGAACCATGCTCGATCGCAACGGCGAATCGTAGCGAAGTCGTCGCGACGCGACGCCTCCGGGACACGGCATGTCCATCGCAGTGGACAGCCGCGCGGCGGCCGCAGGCTGTTCGCGGGTTCCAGAGCGTTGATTTCGTTGGTATTGAACGAACCGGCGTGCGGCCGCCGGCTGGCACCGGTCCTGCAACGATGGGCTCATCGCCGCCGGCCGCACCCGGCGCGGAAAGGAGCTGACCATGCGCGCACGCATGTTGCCATTGTTCGTGTTGGCACTGATCGCAGCGGAGATCGCCGTGGCGCAACCGCGAACCGGTCCTGGCGTTTACCGGCGAACTTCGTCCTACACCGCGCCCTCGCCCTACCAGTTCGTGGTGGAGGGCGGCGCGGCCGAACCGTTCGGCGATCTGGGGGAAGATTTCGCGGGCACCGAGCGAGGCCTCGGCGCCGGCACCGGCTACGAACTCGGCGCGCGCCTGCGGTACTTCGCCACCGAGACGCTGGCCGTCGGACCGAGCTTCCACTACGCGAATTTCGGCGACTGGGAGGGAGTCTTCTACGACAACGACATCGAAGTCGCCTACGCCGTCAGGACGTCGGTTTTTCGCTACGGTGTGGATGTCCAACAGTTCTTGACCGCGAACCGCGCCGGGCTGCGTCCTTACGTGACAGTCGGAGTCGCCCTCTGCCACAATCGTTACCAGGACTGGGACCAGGATTTCGGCGTGTTCGAGAGCAATTCGACCAACTTGGCCGTCGGCGCCGGCGCTGGCTTGGCCGTCGGTCCCG
>JAQULN010000038.1 GCA_028718575.1 Candidatus Krumholzibacteriia bacterium
CCGCGCAGCGGCGATGCTCGCCGGCGAACCGTGGCCGCTCGGTACCGCGGATTCCGCCGAACTCGACGACACGGATCCTCTGGCTCAGATCCGCGCCTGGCCGGAGGTGCCGGCGCCGCCGGCTCGGCTGCCGCGCGAGTTGCTCGCAGCCGGACAGGTCCCCTGGCACGGCCACTGGCTCGCGCTGATCGAGTTCGGCGCGCGGCTCGACGTCACCGCATTCAACACGTTTTTCACGCCGATGGGCCAGATCGGCATCGCGTTCGGCCGCGGTCTGAGCGATCGGGTCGCACCGCTGCTGGGGTTTCACGCTGGCTTCGGCGACATGCGGGCAGAATTCGAGACCGAATTCGGGGAAGGCCGCACCAACGTCTTCGGTTTTACGCTGAACACGCTGTACCGCCAGCCGGTCGGCGAGCGCCACTCGCTCTATTTGGAGGCGGGCGGCGGCTACCACATCAGGTCGCTGTACTGGGGCGGACTCTTTGTCGACGTTCGCACGGGCCAGCTCGTGCGCGGTTACGTCGTGGAGCAGCAGCACTGGGGCTGGAATCTGCGGTTCGGCTGGATGCGAGGGCGCGACCATCCGAGCCGGCCGCGCCTGCTGGACATCGGCTTGGGCGTGCAGACCTCGCCCGCGAATCGCTGGGTGTTCCAGACGGACGACCGCGTCTTCACCGCCGCCGACCGCGATATCTGGGTCATCTTCTCGGTGCGTTTCTGGGACGGTCTCTAGCGACGAGGTGCTGACGTGCGTCTGTTCGACCACTCAAACGATGAACTCACGCTGCTGCAGTACCACCTGGGCGGCGACCGCAACTGGCAGTACCTGCTCGCGGACCCCGCCGACGCGATTGCGTGCGTAGTCGATTGCGGTTTCGGCGCGCTGGCGATGCGCGACCTCGCCGCGCGCCGAGGTCTGCGCATCGAGGCGATTCTGATCACCCACGGACACAGCGACCATTACGGTTCCGCGGAGGAACTGTCCGGCTTGACCGGCGCGGCGATCTACGCCGGTCGCGACAGCCTGCTGCCGGGCATCGCGGTGCTGCGCGACGATGAGGAGATCCGCGTCGGCAGGCTCTCGTTGCGCGCCCTGCACACGCCGGGCCACGCGCCCGACCACTTCTGCTTCCGCACCGGCGATGTCCTCTTGAGTGGCGACCTCCTGTTCTGCGGCAAGATCGGCGGTACGGGCGCCGGTTTTCCGGGCTCGAGCGCGGCGCGCGAATGGGAATCGCTGCAGCGCTTGCTGACCCTGCCGGACGATGTCCGCGTCTTTCCGGGCCACGATTTCTACGGTGGCTCCGGCGAGATGATCTCCTCGACGATCGGCCACGAACGACGCTACAATCCGTTTCTCTTGTGCCGAGATTTCGCGGCTTTCGAAGCGTTGAAAGCCGACTGGCCGCGCTACAAAGAGGAGCACGGGATTCGATGACCAGACCGGCCGATTCCCGCGGGCGGCTCGCCGAGCGCACCTTTGACGCGGGCGCGCTCGTGACCCTGGTAGCGGCGGTGCTGACGGCCTTGTTCGTCTCGCGCCAGCAAGAAGGCGCGGCCGCGTTGGCGGGGTGGCCCGCCGCGCTGATCGCGGTCGCGTGGACGGCAGCCTGGTTGCTGGCCGCGCGATTCCGCTTCCTGACCGCGCGGCGGCCGCGCGCGTGGCTGGTCGTCCTGGCCATTGCCTGGGCCGGCACCTTGAGCGGAGTCGAGGGGTTGCGGATCCTCGGCTTAATCCTCGGTCTGCTCTTCATGGTGAGGCGGCAGGCGGGGCTGAGCTTGTTGAGCAGCCGGCGGCGGGTGATCGTGTTCCTGATCGCCGGACCGCTGCTGATCGCGACGCTTACGGCCGGCTTCGGGCGTCCGGAGGGGCCGGCCGGCAGCGTGCTGGTGTTCTGCCGCACCGGCGTGCAGTTATTCCTGATCGCCACCGTTCAGACGCTGTTGATCGGCATGCGCCTGCATTTTTTGCGGTTGCGACCCAAGTTGCTGGTGGCGGGGCTGTTGGTTGGCGTGGTTCCGTTGATGCTCTTGACCGTATTCGGTCTGCTGCTCCTCTACGGCACGCTCGGCGGCAGCCGTGCCAACCGCGCGCGGGACATGTTGCAGGATTGCGCGCTCACGTTTGACGAGGGGCGGCAGCCGGCTCTGCTGACCGCGCCGCCGGTCCATTGGGACGAGAGACGGCCCGACCAGGGACCGGACTGGGCGCCCGATCTGATTGCGGCTCTGCGCGAGTCCCGACGGACCTCCAGCGCGGCACCCGGAACGAACGGCCCGATCACCGCCCGTATCCAAGCCGGTTCGCCCGCCGCCGGGCTCGGTGATGGTCCGGCGTCGCTAGCTGATCCTGCGGCGGGCCGGCAAGGCGCCGTACGTGCAGGCGAGGGGACCATTCAGTTGGACTTCGGCGACGATGCCGAGTCCGTTGCCCTCGCTACCATCACTGCAACGGCCGATACGACCGCCTGGATCCAGGTTGCCGGGCGCCACTGGCTTGCGCGCTGGCGCGAGCCGGGGCCCGGCCAGGCGACGGTCGACGCGATTCTGCTCGATGCCGGCGCCATCGCGCGCCTGGTCCGTGTGATCCGCGCGGACGCACAGGTACGCGACTTTTCCGGCGGTAGCGTGGTTGAAGTCGCCGGTCCCGATGGTGCGGCCGAACCGCTGCAAGGTCGCTATCGCTCCGAGCCGTCTGCGGCTCGCGGCTGGCTCCAACGCCCGCGCTTCTTCGGCACGACCATGCTCGAAACCGTCGGTTTGAACGATCGGAACCTGAGCCGCGGTCACCTCTGGCTCACCCTGGAAACCTCCTTCGAGGACCTCAGCCGCGAATTCGCCAGCCGCGAAGCCGTGTTCAATGTTGCGCTGCTCATATCGCTCGGTGTGGTTGCGGTATTGCTATTGTTGACGAGTCTGACCGCCTTCATCTTCAGTCTGCGCATCACGGGGGGCATCACCGGCGCCGTGAAGGCGCTGCATCGCGGCACCCAGCGCTTGGCCGGCGGCGAACTCGACGCCGTGATCGACCTGGAGAACGAGGACGAATTCGGCGACCTCGCGGACAGTTTCAACGCCATGACGGTCGCCGTAAAGCAAGGTCGCGAAGACGCGCTCGCGCGCGAACGCCTCCAGCAGGAAATGCAGACCGCCCGCCAAATCCAGGAACGCCTCTTGCCCCGCCAGGCGCCTGAGCTTACCGGCTGGGAGATCACCGGCGTCAGCCTGCCCAGCTTGCAAGTGGGCGGCGACTATTTCGACTTCCTCCAATCCGGCGGCGACCTGCTAGGTCTGGCGATCGGCGATGTCTCGGGCAAGGGAATGCCGGCGGCGCTGCTGATGAGCAACCTGCAAGCGAGCCTCAAGGGTCAGGTCATCAACCATATCTCTGTGGGCGACGTCGTCACCCGCATTAACCGCCTACTCGCCACGTCGACCGACCCGCACATGTTCGCCACGTTCATCTACGGCGAACTGGACACCAGCGCGGGTACGTTCGTATGCGCCAATGCCGGGCATGAACCTCCTCTCGTGGTTCGCCGTGACGGCGGCGTCGAGTGGCTGAGCAACGGCGGCCTTCTGCTCGGCATGTTCACCGACCAGATCTACGAACCGATCGCGGTCGCGCTCGAACCCGGTGACGTGCTTGTGCTCTATACCGACGGTATCACCGAAGCGGGAGCACCAACGCCTGCCGGCGCAGACGACCGCGACGATTACGACGATTACGACGAATCGGACGATCCGATGTTCGGCGAACAACGGCTGGCCGATGTGGTCTGCGAAGCGCGCGCGCGCTCCGCCCCGGGTATCCGCGAGGCGATCCTCAGCGCGATCCAGAAACACCTCGCCGGCCGCCCGCCAGGTGACGATATCACGCTCGTGGTTGTGAAACGGAGCGAGGTCGTCGCGTAATCCGTCCCCGTTTGTTGCTTATGGGACGCCACTCGATACTTCAGTTGCCTGCGTTGCGCCGGCGCAAGTTTCTCGCCCTCCGTCGACCTGTGTCGGCACGTTTGCCGCGGGGTGTCGATGCCCGTGGACATACCGATGGCAGCGGCTGCACAAGGTCGTGAGGTTGTCGATCTGGTTGGTCCCGCCACGCTCGCGCGGCACCTTGTGATGCACTTCCAGAAACAACGTCCTGTCGCAGCCCGGCGCCTGGCAGCGATAACCGTCGCGGGCGAATACTTTTTGGCGCAGGCCCGGTGGGATCGCGTGGCGATTTGTCCCCTCGTCGTGGATCACGGCGTTCTCCAACGCTGCCTCCGCACTCGCGGCGTCAACGGTACGCCGCCCGCTGTTCGTGACGACCTCGGCCGCTCCGCACTCGCGGCAGCGGTAGATCACCACGCGGTACGAGGCGGCGGTCCCGCCGTTGCGCCGGCGCACGGTCGCTTTGTCATCGGTCACCCACGCGGCGAGCGCCGCGAGGATCGTTTCTTCCCGCGACGCCGCGGCCGGGATCCGGCGGCTCTTTTTAGCTGCCTCGATCATTGCCGCCAGGCGGGCGGCGTCGAGGTTGTCGAACGAGAGGCTGAGTGTGACCCGCACCGGCGGTGGCGGCACCGGCGCTATGGCCCCGAGCGGCAATGCTGGCTGCTCGGTTGGCTGCCCTCGCCTGGCCGCCAGCCTCGCGGCCTTGATCCCGCGGCTCAGCTCTCGCCGGCTGCTGCGGACGGCGACGTCGACCCAATCGGGCGCTGTCTCGGGCGTCGCGATGCGGGCGACCTGCTGGGCTTTGGTCCACTCGAGTCGGCCGGCAACGACAGCGTCCTTGAGCGGCGGCAAGCGGTCGAGGTCGCGCGCCAGCCGCAAGAACTGACAGGTGCGGTTGCGGGAGAAGCCGAGCGCTACGGCGGCGTACTGCTGCATCGAGGCATAGCCGAGGTCGTGGTAGAGCCGGCGAGCTAGCGCGTCGTGGAACCAGAGCAGGGCGCAGCGGCGGGCGGCGTCGAGCACAGTGACGGCGCGGCGCAGCGAACGGTCGACCTGCGCGGCAGGCAGGCCGGGGCGGAATTCCGGTACGGTCATGGGACGGGACCTGATCTGGGAGGGGGCTCCAATCGGTTGGCCCAGCGAGAGCGAAAGGCATGCCCGAGCTGCCGGGGTCGAGGCCTCAGCTCCTGGCGGACGCCGCCCCGAAGATCCTCGCCTCCTGCCAACGCCCCGAGCGAAATCGCAGGAACAACAGCAGCGCTGCCAGACTGTAACTCCCCGCGCCGCCCAACCAAGCCTGGGCCGGAGCCGCCCCGGCATGGATGACCAGCAACCAGGTCAAGGGGACGAACAGCAGCCACAACGCGACCAGGCTGACCACCATCGGGTAGCGCGTGTCGCCCGCGCCCTGCAGCACGCCGACCGATAACATGCGCAGCCCGTCCGGCAGCTGGAAGAACGCAGCTACCACGACGAGGGCTGGGCCCAGCGCCAGCACCGCGGGGTCGTCGGTGAAGACGGCGAACAACGTGTAACGCATCGCCAGAAATAGCCCGCCGAGGGCGGCCATGTAATAGAGGCCGAGCTTGTAGACCTGGCGCGCGTAGGCCGCGGCCTGGTCGGGCTGCCCGGCGCCGATCCAGTTGCCGGTCAGTACAGCGCCCGCGGTCGTCAGGCCCCACATGGGCATAAAGACAAAGCTCAACAGGTGGATGGTGATCTGGTTGGCGGCCAGCGCGGCCGTACCGAGGGTGCCCACGATCACGCTGAAGAGGGTGAACCCGCTCATGTCCACGAAGTTCTCCCAGGCGGCGGGCGAGCCGACGCGCACGATGCGCGCGAGCTGGCGCCAGTCCAGGCGCCGGGGCCGGTGGATGCGGTAGAGCCGCCGGTGTAGGCGCGGCCCGAGGAGCCAGGCCACGAGGAACAGCATCGACAGCGCCGTGCCGATGCTGGTGGCGATCGCCGCGCCCTTGACGCCCATGGCAGGCATCGCCAGCCAGGTGACTCCGCCCAGCGCGACGCCCTGCCAGCCGTAGATCAGCCAGAGGTCGAGGATTACGTTGACGGCATTGCCGATCAAGCCCGACCACATCGGCACCATGACCTGGCGGCGCCCCTGGAAGAACCCCATCAGGCAGAAGCTGACCTGCGTGAAAACCGCGCTAGCGGTGCGCCATTTGATGTAGACGTACGCGTGGTCGATCACCTCTGCCGGGTTGCGGGTCAGTGCCAGCACGTGGTGCGAGTAGAAGCCGGCGACTTGCAGGATCAGACCGCCAAAAACCGCGACGTAGAGGCCTTGCCACGTGTAGTCGCCGATGGCCGCGTGGTCGCCCCGGCCGTGGGCCTGGCTGACGAAGGTGCCGTTGATGCGGCTGAGGTTGTTGAAGAGCGAATACGCCGTCCAGGCGATCAGACCGCCGAGGCCCGACGCGGCGAGGTCCACGCTCGCGTAGTGACCCAGCAGCGCGGTGTCCACCAGCCACATCAAGCTGTGCGACCACATCGCCAAGATCGTAGGCCAAGCCAGGCGCAGGATCTCGCGGTGCTGCTGTACGGCGAGGGGCCGCCACAAACCGCCGCGCCGGTCGGCCGCGAGATCGATCTCAGGAAAGCGGGGTGTTTCATGGTCGTTCATGGTCGCCGAATGTTCGTGGCGGACCCGACAATCCGCCAGGGCGAATTTGCCGGGCTGGACCGCGAAGCGGGTCGCGTCTATTCTTGTCCGAGCCGCCGGGCGCTTGCGCCGGCTGTTCAACCGCAAACCGGGAGCCGACATGTCCGACCGCAGCCGTCCCGCCCTGTCATTCCTCGCCGAAATGCAGTGGCGCGGCTTTTACCAGCAGTGCACCGATCCTGAGGCGCTCGGCGACCTGCTGGCCCGCGAAACCGTCACCGCGTACACCGGTTTCGACCCCACTGCCGACAGCCTGCACATAGGCTCGCTGCTGCCGATCCTCGGCCTGGTGCACCTGCAACGGCACGGGCACCGGCCTATCGCCATCGCGGGCGGTGCCACGGCTCTGGTCGGCGATCCCAGCGGCAAGACCGAGCTGCGCCAGCTCTTGTCCGCCGAGCAGATCGAGACCAACCTGGCGGGCATCAGGGCTCAGCTCGCGCGCTTCGTTGATTTCGGCGAGCCCGGCCTCGCGGACCTCGACCACGGCCCAGTGGTTGCGGCCGGCCCCGGCAACAGGGGCATCCTGCTGAACAACGCCGACTGGTTGCGCAACCAGAATTACATCGAGTTCCTGCGCGACATCGGGCGTCACTTCTCGGTCAACCAGATGCTTGCGCGCGACTCGGTCAAAGCGCGCCTGGAGGTGGGCCTCTCGTTCATCGAGTTCAACTACATGATTCTGCAGGCCTACGACTTCTACATTCTGAACCGCGATCACGGCTGCAAGCTGCAGATGGGCGGCAACGATCAGTGGGGTAACATCTGCTCCGGCGTAGATCTCTGCCGCCGGCTCAACCAGCAGGAAGTGTTCGGCCTGACGTTTCCGCTGCTTGCCACCGCCGCGGGCGAAAAAATGGGCAAGACCGCCGCCGGCGCGGTGTGGATCAGCCCGCAACGTACGTCGCCTTACGAATTCTACCAGTACTGGGTGAACGTGGACGATCGCGACGTCTCGCGCTTCTTGCGCCTGTACACACTGCTCGAACCGGCGAAAATCGAGGCCCTGGAGAAGCTCGAAGGCGCAGACGTCCGCCAGGCCAAGCGCGAATTGGCCGGCGCCGTGACCAGCCTGGTGCACGGACCGCAGGAGGCCGAAAAAGCGGCGAAGGCTGCCGCCGCGCTGTTCACCGGTAGCGGCGACGAGTCGACCGTGCCCAGCAGCGAACTGGCGGCCGCGCGGCTCGCAGGCGGCGATCTGCTGCTCGTCGACGTTCTGGTCGAAGTCGCGCTCTGTCAGAGCAAGGGCGAGGCGAGGCGGCTCGTTCGGCAGGGCGGCGTCAAGCTCAACGGCGAGATCGTGGCCGAGGAACTGCGTGCGCTCACGGCGGCGGACGTGCAAGCGGGCCGCATCCGGCTGCAGCTAGGCAAGAAACGACACCATCATCTGCTGGTGGGTTGATCCGACCGCCTCGACGCGGTCAACCCGGCCGGCTTGGCGGCAAGTGGGTCACCGATGGCGCTGGAGCGGCTGAAAGACTGGTGCGGCCGGGCCTCGTTCCTGCGGCGGCTCTATCCCACCGGCGCGCCGGTTGTGGTCGTCCTGGTGTACCACGATCTGCGCCGCGACGACGACTTCCCGAACTGGCTGCGGGTCGCGGAGAGCGATTTCGCCGCCCAGCTCGACGCCTGTGCCGAGCTGGGCGATTTCATTGCGCCGCAGGATCTCTTCGCGCCGGAGCGCCTCTCGCGCGACCGATTCAGCTTCCTGGTGACATTCGACGACGGCTATCGCAACAACGCCGAACTGGCGGCGCCGCTCTTGGCCGAGCGTCGCATCCCGGCGCTTTTCTTCGTTTCGACCGGGCCCCTGACCAGCCAGCAGCCGTTCTGGACCGACGTGGTGGTAACCCCCATTCAGGCTCTGCGGCTGCGGAGCTTGGACCTGAGCGACCGGGGCTTCGGCCGCTTCGCATTTCGCGCTGGCGGCGAGGCCGCGCGCTGGGATGATATCCAGCGTCTGCTCACGGCGATCAAGGCCGTCGGCAACGAGGATCACCCCCAAGTCGCCGGTCTTCTGGGCTGGTTGCAGGAAGAATACGGTGCGGTCCTTGCCGAGCATCTGCCGAGATTGCGGCCGCTCACCGCGGACGAGGTCCGCTGGATGGCCGCCGAGCGGTGGTGCCATTTCGGCTCGCACGGTCACGACCACCGCATCTTGACGCGCCTGACCGACGCCGAGTTGGCGCACTCGCTCGCGCACTCGCGGGCGATCCTGAGCGACCTCACTGGCCAGCCCTGCGAGCATCTGGCTTATCCCAACGGCGACCACGATGCGCGCATCCTGGCGGCAGCGGCCACGGCCGGCTATCGCGGCGGTTACACCATCAGGTCGGGATTGGTCGCCGGGCGCGTTCCGGCCCTCACCTTGCCGCGGCTCGCAGTCAGCGGATTCGACACGCCGGCCAGGCTGCGTTTCAATCTCGCCAGAACGCTGCTGGCCCTGCGCCGAGGCAGGGCCAGCGAGCAGTTTGAGTTGGTCGGTGCGCCGGCGCACTAGTTGATCCGGTGCAGCTCCACCCGCCGGTTCTTGGCCCGCCCCTCAGGTGTGTCGTTCGGCGCGATCGGATAATCCGGGCCATAGCCGACCGCGGTGACCCGGCTCGGAGCGATGCCGAGCTGGATCAGCACGTCGCGGACCGCAACGGCACGCCGCTGCGACAATTCCCGATTGATCTCGATCGACCCGGTCGCGTCGGTATGCCCGCGCACTTCCACCCGGATTTCAGAGTGCTGCTTGAGCAGATTCGCCATGCGCGTGAGCGTTGCGATGGATCCGGGCGTCAATTGCGCACTGCCGCTGCGGAACGTGACGTCCTCGAGGACGAGCCCGGTCGCGATCGCCTTGATCTCAGGTTCGGGCTCCGGCTCGGGTTCGGGCTCGGGTTCAGGTTCGGGCTCGGGTTCCGGCTCGGGTTCAGGTTCGGGCTCGGGCTCGGGCTCGGGTTCGGGCAGTGGCTCGGGCTCCGGACGCAACGGCGGCGGCGCCACCCACTCCTGCTCAACCCAGGTTTTGCCCGCCCCGAACCACCACGTCAGGCCGAGAAAGCCTTGCGCCAGACCCTTGTTGGCGTCCACGTAGTGCGGATTGTCAGTCAGGTTCCAACTGCTCCAACCCACGTTGTCGAGTTCGTTGCCGGGCAAGATATGATAGCGGCCGCCGAACCGTAGACTGAAGCGCTCCGACATGAACCATTCCGCGCCCAACTCGCAGGCCAGCGTAAAATCGGTGCGCTTGAGGCTCTTGTATTCGAGGCCGTCTGCATCGAATCCCTGGACCGTGGTTCCCCGGGGGAAGAACGTCGCGTCCTTTTCGGTTGCCAGCACCCGCCAGGCCGTCAGGCCCAGGCCGAAGCTCATGAACGGGCTGACGCGGCTGTTGGGCATGAATAGATACTGGACCGACAACACCGGATTGTGCAGCTCGGTATAGAGGTTGGTAAAACTGGATGTGGTCCAGCCTGCGTTCTGCGTGGGATTATCGACGCCCGGTCGCACGGTGCCGTACCGATAGGAAAGTTCGGCCAGCCAATTCGGCGACAGGCCCCGGCGCACCGACAGGCCGGTGAAGTTGTCGATGTTAGAGTGGTCCCAATAGCCCTCGGTCAACTTCCAGAGACCAGCCTCGAGGTTGGCTCCCCAGCGACCGTCGACCTCGGCGGCCGCGGTCGGCAAGGCCAGGATCCCGCCAAGGCAGATCAAGGCAAAAAGAGTCGGTAACCGGTGCATGACGGTAACTCCTCTCCCGAGAAAGACAAGGCGACGTCTTGCTGGAAGGATCCTAGTGCGCGGACTTGAGTTTGGCAATACTGTTAACGGAGCTTTCAGCAACCGGGAGGAACCCGATGGTCAGAGCGGCGATGGAAGGTGGGCTGGATGCGCATCGGCACCCGCGGTAGTGAGCTCGCACTCTGGCAAGCCCGCCACGTTCAGCGATTGTTGGCCGAGCGTGCGGGTTTGACTACCGAGATCGTCAGCCTGGAATCCCGCGGCGACCGGATCCTGGACCGCAGCCTGGCCGAGTTGGGCGGCGTCGGCGCGTTCACCGGGGAACTCGAAGCGGCGCTGTTGGCCGGCGAGGTCGATATCGCCGTTCATTCCCACAAAGACCTACCAACCAGCTCGCCGGACGGACTGGTCGTGGCCGCGGTACCGGCGCGCGGACCGGTGCGCGATGTGCTGGTCGTCCGGCCCGATGCATATGATCCCGCGGCTCCGGGGCTGCCCGTACGCCGCGGCGCGACGATCGGGACGGGCTCCTTGCGTCGGCGGTGCCAAGTGCTGGCGTTGCGACCGGACGCGCAAATCAGCGACCTGAGGGGCAACGTGCCCACGCGCCTGGACAAGCTGGCCCGCCGCTACCCCGGCGAGTGGACCTACGACGCGATTATCTTGGCGGAGGCTGGTTTGGAGCGTCTGACCCTGGATCTCGCGCCGCTCGTGTGCCACGTTTTACCGGTTGACGTCATGTTACCGGCACCGGCCCAGGGTGCCCTGGCGGTCGAGGTGCGAGCCGCCGACCTGGCCGGTCAAGACAACGACCTCGCCCGGGCCCTGGCCGCTGTACACGATGCGCCGACCGCGGCTTGCGTCGCGGCCGAGCGCGCCGTGCTGGCCGCGCTGCCGGGCGGCTGCAACCTGCCGCTGGGCTGCCTGGCCGCGGTCACCGAGCACGGGATCGCCCTGCAAGCGGTCCTCGAACGCGCCGGCCGCGGGTTGGTCCGCGCGGCCGCCCTGGCGCCGCACCCGGCCGCGGCGGCCGCCGCCGTACTGACCTGTCTGCTGGCACCGACGAACCCGAGAAGGAGATCTCATGAGCCGCGATGACGACCATTTCGACGACGACGACCGCCTCGACGATGACGACCTCGACGACGACAGCATCGAGATCCCCGCGCCCGGCATGCAGCGTCCGCGCCGCCTGCGCCGCAGCATCCCCCTGCGCGATGCGGTCGCCGAGACTCGCCTGCACCCGAGCATGTTCTGCCAGCCGCACTTCGTGGTGCCGGGCAAGAAACGGCGCGAGGAGATCGCTGCAATGCCCGGGATCGTGCGCGAGAGCGCGGACAATCTCGTACGCACGGTCGAGGCCGATCTGAAACTCGGCGTGCGCCACGTGCTCCTGTTCGGTCTGCCCGCCGCGAAGAACGCCACCGGCGACGGCGCGCTCGACCTGGAGGGACCCGTTCCGGTCGCGATCAAGGCGCTGAAGAAGGCCTTCGGCGCCGACCTGCTGGTGTCGGCCGATATCTGCTTGTGCGCTTATACCGACCACGGACACTGCGGGATCGTTGAGGATGGCGAGGTCGACAACGACGCTACGCTGCCGCTGCTTGCGGGCATGGCCAGCGCGTGCGCCATGGCGGGCGCCGACATCGTGGCGCCGTCGGACATGATGGACGGCCGCGTGGCGGCTTTGCGCGTGGCGCTGGACGGCCAGGGGCTGCAGGACGTGACGATCATGAGCTACGCCGCCAAGTACGCCTCGGCCTACTACGGACCGTTCCGCGAGGCGGCGGACTCGGCGCCCGCCTTCGGCGACCGCCGAAGCTACCAGATGGATCCGCGCAACGTGCGCGAGGCGCTGCGCGAGGTGAAGCTCGACGTGGAGGAAGGCGCGGACATCGTCATGGTCAAGCCGGCGTTGGCTTATCTCGACGTGATCCGGCGCGTGCGGGAGATCGTAGACGTGCCGGTGGCCTGTTATAACGTCAGCGGCGAGTATTCCATGGTCAAAGCGGCGGCGGCGGCCGGCCTGGTCGATGAACAACGCATCGTGCTGGAGAACTTGTATGCGATGCGCCGAGCGGGGTCGGACATCCTGATCACCTACCACGGACGCGACGTGCTCAAGGGCAGCTGGCTGTGAACCGAGCCAAGCTGTCGCGCGAACGCTCCTCGACGCTCTATCGGCGGGCGTGCGAACTGATGCCGGCGGGCGTGAATTCGCCCGTGCGGGCGTTCGGCGCCGTACCGGGCGATCCCTTGTTCATCGCCCGCGCCGACGGCACCTACCTTTGGGACGCCGACGGCAATCGCTACCTGGATTGCTGCGGCTCCTGGGGTCCCCTCATCCTGGGGCACGGGCATCCGCGGGTGCTGGCAGCGATCGAGGCCGCGGTGCGGCGCGGCACC
>JAQULN010000039.1:0-9221 GCA_028718575.1 Candidatus Krumholzibacteriia bacterium
GAGGAATCCGCCGAGCCGGGTCGCAAGCATTTCCACACGATGGAGATCAACGTCGGGCCGTTCGTCCGCCGGGTGCCGTTGCCGCCCGAGGTGGACCCAGGCTCGGGCACCGCCCGCTACCGGGGCGGTTTCCTGTACGTGACCTTCCGGCGGGGCGGGCCTCAGGAGGCGCGCCGCCGCCAGATCGCCGTGGACCGCGCCTAGCGGCACAGGAGACAGCGATGTTCGACAGCGCGATCGGCAATCCGAAGAATCTGGCTGCGCAGGGTGTGGTCCTGCCGGCGACGATGCCGATCCTGCCGATCAGCGAGGCGGTTGTCTTCCCGTACATGATGGTGCCGCTGGTGCTCAGCGATGAGAACCTGATCAAGTTGGCGGATGAATGCCTGGCCGGCGACAAGATCCTCGGCGCCTTTGCCCAGCGGCCGGGCGCCGCCGATCTCGAAGCGGCAGACGAATTGCCGCCGACCAGTGAAGCGGAACAGATCTACCGCATCGGTACGGCCGTGCGCATCCAGAAGATGCTGCGCTTCCCCGATGGCAGCATGCGGCTGCTCGGCCAGGGCGTCGCGCGCTGCCGCATCGAGGCGATCCTGCAGGAAGAACCCTACCTGCGGGCCGCCGTCTCGCCGCTCATGGAGGAGTCCGCGGACGACTCGCAAACCCTGGCCTACATGCGCGGTGTCGCGAACAACTTTCTGAAGATCATCGACGCGAGCGAGAATCTCAGCGACGAGCTGAAGGTCGTCGTGATGAACATCGACGATCCCGGCCGTCTGGCCGATCTGATCGCCACCAACCTGGACATCGACGTGGCGGAGAAGCAGCAAGTGCTCGAGGAGACCTCGCCGCGCCGGCGCCTGCAGCTTCTGACCAAGCTGGTGATGCGCGAGCTGGATGTGCTTGAACTCGGCCAGCAGTTGCAGTCGAAGGTCCGCAAGTCCATCGACAAGGACCAGCGCGAGTACTACCTGCGCCAGCAGCTCAAGGCCATTCGGCGCGAGTTGGGGGACGAAGACGAGGGCTCCGTCGAACTCGACGAACTGCGGGAACGCCTGGCTGACGCCAAGTTGCCGGAGCGGGTGCAAGCGGCGGCTGAGCGCGAACTGGACCGCTTGTCGCGTATGTCCCCCGGCGCCAGCGAGTATACGGTCAGCAAGACCTATCTAGACTGGATCCTCGACCTGCCCTGGACCAACGCCAGCGAAGACAACCTGGACCTCGTCCGCGCCGAACAGATACTCGAGCGCGACCACTACGGACTCGCCGACGTCAAGGAACGCATCCTGGAATTCCTCGCCGTGCGCAAGCTGAAGGGCGACCATCGCGGCCCGATCCTGTGCCTCCAGGGTCCGCCCGGCGTCGGCAAGACGTCGCTAGGCCGCAGCATCGCCGAGGCTATCGGCCGCAAGTTCTTCCGCTTCTCGCTCGGCGGCATGCGCGACGAGGCGGAGATCCGCGGCCACCGCCGCACGTATGTCGGCGCCATGCCGGGTCGCATCATCGCCGGCATCAAGGACTGCGGCACCAACAATCCGCTGATCATGCTCGACGAGATCGACAAGCTGGGCCAGGACTTCCGGGGCGATCCGGCGAGCGCGCTGCTCGAGGTGCTCGATCCCGAGCAGAATCATGACTTCACCGACCACTATCTCGCGCTGCCATTCGATCTCTCGAAGGTCCTGTTCATCACGACGGCGAACATGCTGGACACCATTCCGCGGCCGTTGCTGGACCGGATGGAGACCATCCATCTGCCGGGTTACACCAATCTCGAGAAGCTCCAGATCGCCAGGCGCTACCTCGTGCCGCGACAGGTCGCCGAGAACGGTCTTTCCCGCAAGAAGATCAACTTCTCTTCGGCGGGGATCCTCAGCATCATCGAGAAGTATACCCGCGAAGCCGGGGTCCGCGAACTCGAGCGCAAGATCGGCAGCGTGTGCCGCAAGGCGGCGCGCAAGGTCGCGCGCGGCGGCCGCAAGACGCACACGATCGGCGCCAAGAACCTGGCGGCCTACCTTGGTCCGCCGACCTATACCGGCGATCGGTTGCGCCGGCGCGCCACGGTCGGCGTGGTCACCGGCCTGGCCTGGACGCCGGTCGGCGGCAAGATCCTCTATATCGAAGGACTCAGCTTGCCCGGCGGCAACGGCGCGCTCAAACTGACCGGTCAACTGGGCAGCGTGATGCAGGAGTCCGCCAACGCCGCCTACAGTTATCTGCGCAGCCGCTACGGCGGTCGCCCCGAGTACGCGGCCTTTTTCGAGCACGATGTGCACATCCACGTCCCGGCGGGCGCCATCCCCAAGGACGGTCCCTCTGCCGGCGTCGCCATGGCGACGGTGCTCTTGTCACTGCTCTTGCGGCAGCCGGTCGACCGGCGGACCGCGATGACCGGCGAGATCACCTTGACCGGTCAGGTCCTGGCGATCGGCGGCCTGCTCGAAAAGGTCTTGGCGGCGCACCGGGTCGGCGTGCGGCGGGTGATCATGCCGCAGACCAATACCACCGATCTGGAATCGGTTCCCGAAGAGGTCCGCGACGCGATGGAATTCGTGCCCGTCGCGCATGTGGATGAGGCCTGGCAGGCTATCTTTCCGGAAGCGTTCTGATTGGCCCGCTGCTGCGGGGCGCGCCAAGGAGGGACCGTGCTCGAGAAACTGAAGTCGGTTCTACGGGGACGCCGCCCGACGCCCGCGTTTCGGGTGCCCGGACATTTCTCCGACAACTCGCGCGTGCTGGCGTTGGCCAACGCCGATCTGAGCGATCTGGTGTTTCACATGCCGCTGCTGGCGGCGATCCGCCGCACCTGGCCTGGCGCCAGCCTGGACTTCCTCGTGCCTGAGCCGTTTGCGTCTCTGGTGATTCCCAGCGGTCTGGCCCGGCAGGTGATGGTCTACCGCGAGAAGCAGTTGGCGGGCTGGAAGCCGGCGCTCGGTAACCTGCAACGCACGCTCGCCGCCGCGCGTTACGACGCGAGCTTCGTGCTCTCGCAGCGACCGGCGCCAGCGTTGGAGTCGCTGGGCCTGGCCAGCGGCGCGGTGGTGCGCTGCGGCCCCTCGCATCCCGCCGCGTGGCCGGCCGTGAATCTGGAATTGCGCGCGGACCCGGAGTCGGGACAGTACGGCGGCGACCGCCTGCGCGAGTTGGCGCCGTACCTCGGCCTACCGGCCGGCAGCTTGCGCACGGCATGGCCGCTGCCGGCGGACAAACGCCGGCAGGTAGCCCAACTGGTTCACTTCAATAAACCGCGCCCCGATGAGCTCCTGGTCGGGATCGATCCGGGACCGGACAAGGCCGGCCGGGCGCTTGCGCCCGAGAATCTGCATTACGTGGCGCAGCAGCTCAAGGCCAAACTGTCGTGTCGGATTCTCCCGTTGAGCAGCCCGTCGGGACAGGACCGACTGAAGCAATTCGAAGCGGGCTTGAATACCCCGACGCCTCCGGCGTTCAATCGCGATACAATCCTGGATACACTGCTTCTGCTCTGTCAGTGCGACCTCTTCCTGGCCGGCAACACCGACCTTTTCCACGCCGCCGTCGCTGAGGGCGTGCCGACGATCGGCCTGTTCAGCGGCCAGATCGATTCCCGTTGGCTGCCCGCCGCACGACGGCGTTGCGCCGTGCTCAGGACGAAGCACGGCGAGAGGATCGAGATGAGCGCGGTGCTCGCCGCGGTGGATTGCGTTCGGGCGTCTGCCAACGATCACGGTCGCGAGACCGGTCTGCCGGGGCCGGCGTTGGCGCCGCTGCCGCTTACGGGCGCATGAGCCGCTCCGGCCGGCAACGTAACCGCGTGCTGGTGGTCCTGCCGAACTGGCTGGGCGATTTGATCATGGCCCTGCCGATGCTCGACTTGCTGCACCGCGCGCGTGATCGAGAGGGCCGCCAGCTGACCCTCATCGCCAGCGTCCGCCGCCGCTGGGCACCGCTCCTGTCGCGCGATCCGCGCTTGGCCGGGTTGATCTCCTACGAACGTACCGGCAGCCACGCCGGCCTGCGCGGCAGCGGACGGTTGGCCGCGGCTTGGCGCCGGGTCGACGCCGATGCGGTGGTCATCTGCCCGCCGTCGTTGCGTATGGCCGCGGTTGCCTGGCTGGCGCGGATCCCGTGCCGCGTGGGGGAAAGGCGCGATGCGCGCCGTCTGTTTTTGACGCTGCCGCTCGCGCCGTTACAACCGAGGGGCAGCCTGCACTACAGCGAAGAGATGCGCCGGTTGGGATCGGCGCTGCTGGAGGTGTTGGGTTGCCCGGCGCCTGCCGGCACCGACGGGGCGCCGCGTTTGCCAGGACTCGCGAACTTGACCCCGGCGGCGCTGGGCGCGGGGCCGCCGCTTTGGATCCTGGCGCCGGGAGCCACCTTCGGGCCCGCGAAATCCTGGCCGGTAGCGCGGATGGCGGATTTCCTGCGCCTTGCGATCCGGACCGAAAACGTCCGGGTCGCCGTGGTCGGCGACGCGAGCGCGACTACCTGCGTCGATGCGCTGCGGCGGCAGGCCAACGACCTGCCGTGGCGTCGAGAGACTCGCGGGCCGGCCGGCGTGGTCGACCTGGTCGGTTGTACGACCTTGATCGACCTCGCCGCGTTGATGCGTTCCGCCGCCGCGTTTGTGGGCAACGACAGCGGCGCGATGCACCTGGCGGCGGCACTCGGCTTGCCGACCCTCGGGCTCTTCGGTTCCAGCAGCGCCGATTGGACAGCGCCCTTGGGCCGGCAGGCTCGGGCGATCACCGCGAGCGGATTCAGTTGCCAGCCGTGTTTTCGCAAGACCTGCAACCGGGCGGTCTTCTGTCTCGAGACCCTGACCGGACTGGAGGTGCTCGGCGAGCTCAAGAAGCTGCTAGCCGGCTCCGGCCAGCCGCCGCGCTCATGAGCCGCTGGTCGCCTGCGCCGGAGCCAGCGCAGGAGGCGGCTACCGCGCCGCCGCCGAGCCGGCCCGTTTTGTTCCTGGATCGCGATGGCGTCCTGCTCGTCGAAAAGGACTACCTCAGCGATCCAGCGGCGGTCGAGCTGGAGCACGGCGTGCCGGCGGCGCTGCGCGACGCGCGGGCAGCTGGGTTTCTGTTGATCTGCGTCTCGAACCAATCCGGCCTCGGGCGAGGTCGGTTCACGGCGGCAGACTTCGAGGCGGTCATGGCTCGCTTCGCCGATCTGCTGCAAGGCGCCGGTTGTCCTCTCGACGCCTATTACTACTGCCCGCATGCGCCGGGGGCCGGCTGCCTCTGCCGCAAGCCGGCGCCGGGTCTGCTCGCCGAAGCCGCCGCGCATTTCCGTTGGGATCCGGCTCGGGCCTGGATGATCGGCGACAAGATCTCCGACGTGGATTTCGCGCTGGGCGCCGGGTTGCGGCCAGTTCTCGTACTCACCGGCTACGGACACGAGCAGGCGCGGCGCCTCGGCGATCGCCGCGGTGTTGCGGTCGCCGCGGATCTTGCCGCCGCCGTCCGCCTGATCCTCGCCGAGGTACGCGCGTGACCTGGCAACTCGACGGCCGGCCGCTGCGACGGATTCTCGTCACGCGCCTGCGTTACCTTGGTGACATCGCCATGGCCACCGTGGTCCTGGCGGTCTTGCGCCGCGGCGATCCCGAGGTTCACTTGGGTTTCCTCGGCGAGGCAGACCACATGCCGCTTCTGTTGGGGCAGCCTGATCTGGACCGGTTGCACGCGCTGGCGATCAGACGCCGGGGCGCTGATGCTGCGGCTCGCGGCCGGCAGATCGCCGGCGACCGGGAACTCGTCACCGGCGGCACGTGGGCCACGCTCGCCGACCTGCGTCGTGCCCGCTACGACCTGGCGGTCGACTTGCTCTTCAATCCGCGCAGCGCCTGGTTGCTACGCTTGGCGGGCATCCCCGCCCGCATCGGCGGTGCCCCTCGCGGCTACCGTCGCCGCCTTTACACGCATCTGGCCGAGCCGCCCCACCCGCAGGATCGCGCGGACCTATACCATCGCGCCGGCGGCGGTCTCGGGGAGCATTTGAGCCGCCTCGCGCCGCTCGCGCGCGCCGACGGCACTCCGTTCCTGGACTGGTTCGCCGCGACCTACCGACCGGGCGAGCTGGCGCCGGCCATCGCCCGCCCTGCGCTGGAGTCGACCCTGTGTTCGGACCTGACTCGTCTGGGCGCTGTGCCGGACGGCTACGTCCTGCTCGCGCCGGGCGCGACCTGGCCGACCAAGCGTTGGCCGCAAGAGCGCTGGCGAGAATTGGCGGCGGCCTTGCAGGCGATCGGCTGGCGGGTGGTCGTCTTGTCGCCGCCGCACGGTGACGCGGCGCCGGCGGACTTGGCGACTGTCATTGCGCGCGGCCGGGGTGGCGTTCTGCCGCCATTGCCGCTGCGGGCGGCGCTCGCGGTGGCGGCGGCTGCTGCTGTGGTGATCACGGTCGACGGCGGCTTGATGCACGCTGCCGTGGCCATGCGGGTGCCGACGGTCGCGCTATTCGGACCCACCGATCCGCGGCTGTGGTTTCCCTACGAAACGCTGGGTCCCTTTCGAGTGCTGGCTACCCGGCCGGTTTGCCATCCTTGTCACCTGCAGGTCTGTCCCGAGTTCGTCTGCCTACCCGAACTCGGCGTGAAGCAGGTTCTGGCCGCCGTCGCGGAGTTGGGGAGCAAACCCTTCGGATGAATCGGACATGGCGCACGCGGAGCCTGACGGGAACCCCGCCGGACGGATTCCTGTTGGCTTGTCAAGAACGACCTCAACCGGCGGCGGCGCCCTGGCGAAGGAGCCAATATGGTTCGTCAGCGATTCTACGGCATAGCCGTTAAGAAAATGATACTAAATAGCTTAAAGGTTTTCGCGCTGGTGGCGCTTGGCACGGTGCCGGCATTGGCACTCGAGGCACCGAACCCCAACCGTCCGTTCGGCGTGGGTGAGAAGTTCGTTTTTTCTCTGGATTACGGCCCGGTCAACGCGGGCGAGGCCACCCTCGAAGTCGTCGGGATGGTCGAGCACCAGGGCTACCTCTGCTATCGGATCGAAACAACCGCCAGCAGCAACCGCTTCTTCTCGGGATTCTACCGGGTGCGCGACAAGGTTGTCAGCTACGCCGACGCCGATAGCCTGTTCAGCCGCTACTTCATGAAGCGTCTGCGGGAGGGCACGTTCCGGCGGACCGAGGAGATCGACTTCGACCATGCCGCGCGCAAGGCCCGCTACCAGAACGGCCATGAGTATGACATCACCGCCGGCGTGCACGACGTGCTCTCGGCCTTCTACTACGTGCGCACGCTGGACCTCGACGTCGGGCGTGATGTATTCTTGTCGGCGCACGATAGCCGCAAGACGTATGATCTGCGGGTGATCGTGCACCGCCAGCAGGCCGTCGCGACTCCGTTCGGCACGCTCGATTGTTTCGTCGTCCAGCCGGTGATGCTTGGCGACGGCATCTTCAAGCACGAAGGCGATTTGATGATCTACCTGACGGCCGACAGCAACCGGATTCCCGTGCGGATGACATCACGACTGCCGGTCGGCAGCATCGTCGCCAATCTGCAGGAATACGTGCTGGCCCCGCGTGCCGGTGGCGCCGATGAATGAGCACGGCGGCGACGCGGTTCCCCCGAGCACGCGCTTGGTTCCGCCGCCCGGCTGGTTGCGCGACAGCGTCGCGCCGCAACAAGGCTGCGGTGCGGCCTATCTGCTGTTGGTGACGGCGCTGGCCCTGATGCTGCGGCTATGGCGGCTCGACGCGATGTCGCTGTGGATCGACGAGATCTTCACCTGGGATCTCGTCGCGCCCGGTCGCGGTCTGCGCTTCGGCGAACAGATACTCGCGGCGTATCAGGGACCGCTATACCACGCCGCGGTCTGGCCGCTGCTGCGGCTGCACGAATCGCCGTTCATGTTGCGCTTACCCGCCGCGTTGGCCGGGGTGCTGGCCGTGCCGCTATTGGGTCTGGTCGCGGCGCGGCTCTGGGACCGCCCGACCGGCCGGCTGGCGGCGCTTTTCCTGGCGCTCAGTCCATTCGCTGTCTGGTACGCGCAGGAGGCCCGCGGCTATAGTTTTCTGATTCTGTTCACGGTCGCCACCGGCTGGGTTTTACTGGACGCGCTGGCGCGCGGGGTGACGACCGGCAAGGCGTTGGCCCTGGCGCTTCTGGGTTTCGGCGGTCTGACCAGCAACTTCGCTTTCCTGTTTCTGCTGGCGGCGTTCGCGCTGACCGTCCTCGTGTCGGTGCGAACGCGGCGGCGTCGCGATTGGCTGCTCTGGTGCCTGGCCCTCGGCGGCGGTGTCGTACTCGCGCTGCCGTGGCTGCTGCTGGCCGCCGGCATCTGGGAGGTCGGCCGGGTCCTGCCCGGAGCCGCAACCGGCGAACACCTCCGCGGCGAGACCACGTTCAGCGCCTGGGCCTTGCCGTTCACCGGCTACTCGCTCTTCTATGGTTTCAGTCTGGGGCCGCCGCTGGCCGATTTGCACGGCCCCGGGCGCCTCGACGCGGTCCGCGCGCATCTGCCGATCCTGGTACTGGGAGCGCTGGTCGCGAGCGTCGGTCTGGTACCCGGTTTGTTGCGCTTGGACCGCCGCCGCTGGCCGCTGGTGCTGTGGATCGTCGTCCCGCTGGCGGCGGTCGTGTTGCTGGCGATGCGCAACGTGAAGCCGTTCAACGTGCGCTACGTGGCGACGGTCTTGCCGTGGCTCTTGGCGCTTGCGGCCGCCGGCGTCTGCCGGACCGGGCGCCGGGTCCGGTTTCTGCTGGGCGGCGCCCTGGGCTTGCTCATGGTCTTCTCGCTGGCGGGCTACTACTTTGACGACCGCCACGCGAAGGAGGACGTGCGCGGCGCGGTCGCTGCGATCATCGAGGCCGGCGGTCCGTCGCGGCCTCTGCTGGCGACCTCGGTCGCGCCGGTGGTACGCCATTACTGGCGGGGCGCGGGCGAGGTGATCGGTTTGTATGGCGAACCGCTGGTGACGACCGCCGCGGACGCCGCGGATCTGGTGCGCCGGCGGGTGGCCGGGCACGAAGAAATCTGGGTGATCTGGGTGCGCTCGTGGGACCAGGATCCCTACCAGTTGCTGCCGGGCGCGCTGGCTGCAACGGGCAGCCTGCAGCGCGCGTACAGCGGTCCACAAATCGCCGTGGACCTCTGGCGCCGCCGCGCGCCCGAGGAAGGGACGCCGTGAGCTTGGGCAATGCCTACGATGGGCGCGGAGGCTACGACGCGTTCATTGCCGAGGTCAAACAAGGCTTCGATCGGCCGGAGCACCTGGGTTAT
>JAQULN010000039.1:9231-12755 GCA_028718575.1 Candidatus Krumholzibacteriia bacterium
GGTCAAACGCTGCGTGGATCTGGCCGGTGCGACGTTCGGCTTGCTGCTGCTGCTGCCCTTGCTGCCCCTGATCGTCACGATGATCAAGCTCGAGAGTCCAGGGCCGGTGCTCTTCGCGCAAAGGCGGGTCGGCAAGCGCGGCCGACTGTTCCGTTGCTATAAATTCCGCTCGATGACCGTCGACGCCGAATCGCGCAAGCAGGAACTGGCGCACCTCAACGAGGCGACCGGTGCCGCGTTCAAGATCAAAGACGACCCGCGGGTCACGCGCGTCGGCCGGTTCCTGCGTCGCAGCAGTCTCGACGAATTCCCGCAGCTATGGAATATCCTGCGCGGGGAGATGTCCGTCGTCGGACCGCGCCCGCAGATTCCAACGGAGGTCGCTGACTACAGTCCGCACCAGGCGCTGCGCCTGCTGGTCAAGCCCGGATTGACCTGCCTCTGGCAGGTCTCCGGCCGCAGCCAGCTCGATTTCGATGAATGGATGGAGCTGGATCAGGAGTACGTGCGCAACCGTAGCTTGGCGTACGAGATCGGCATCCTGCTGCGGACGCTGCCGGCGGTGATCGAGCGCAAGGGGGCGTATTGATGCTAAGTGTTCGCCCGACCGCGTCGGCCGGTCCATCGCGGCCGGTTGAGCGGCCATCCGCGGAGGGCCGCGCGTGAGCGTTCTCGGCCTCGGAACCGATATCGTCTGTGTCGAGCGCATCGCCGCGCTCGTCGAGCGACACGGTGCCCGATTCCTGGACCGGGTGTTCCGGCCGCAAGAACAGCGAGTCCTGCAACGGGTCGGCCGCGCGGCGTCGGCGGGCCTGGCGGCTCGCTGGGCGGCCAAGGAAGCCTTCATCAAAGCCCTCGGCCCGCACGCCGCCGCGGTGTCCTATCGCGACGTCGAGGTCGTCCGCGGCGAGGCCGGGCAGCCGCTGATGCGACTGCACGGGACCGCCGCGGCGGCCCTCGCTGCCCTGGGCGGCAGCCAGGCGCTGGTTTCGCTGAGCCATGAGCGGGACCACGCCACCGCGACGGTGATCCTCATCTGACGGGGACTGCGGGGCCGCTGGCCGCAGGCGGGTCAGCGGCGGCTGATCCGCGTGAAACCGCCTGTTGTCACCGTCTCGCCGAACCTCTATGCTACCATCCCGCGATCGAGTGCCATCGCCAACCGTCGTGCAGGGGTGACTGAACACGTGGCCCAGCTCGAGTTTCTGCTGATCGATGTCTTCACCGACCACCCGTTCGGGGGCAGCCGCCTGACGGTCTTTCCCCGCGGCGGCGATCTGCCGCCGTGGCTCATGCACAAACTCGCCCAGGAAATGGGACCCGGCGAGTCCGCGTTTATCGTCTCCAGCGTGCAAACCGGTCAGACCCGCGCGGGGCTGCGGGTGTTCACGCCGCAGGTCGAGATCCCGTTCGCCGGACACTCCATGCTGGGCGCCACGTTCACGCTCGATGTCATCGGCTGGCGCGCAACAGCCGCTGCGGGCACGTCGTTTCTTTGGGAGTTGGAGGCCGGTTGCTATGAGGTGACCATGCGCGCCCACGGTCAGAACATGATCTACAGCCTACGGCACGACGCGCCTGTGTTTCTCGGCGAGTACTACCATCGCGGCAAGGTGGCGCGGGCCCTGGGCATCCAGGAAGGCGAATTGGCGATCACGGGGTTGCCGTGCGAAGTCATCTCGACGGGGCTGCCTATTCATATCGTCCCGGTCGGCTCGCTGGCGGCGGTGCGCCGGGCGGATCTGCGGCACCGCGAAGCCGAAGCGATCGCGCGCGACCTCGGTTTCGGCGACCTGTTTCTATTCACATTCGAGACGGAGAATCCCGCAGCCACCGTCCATTGCCGCATGTTTGCGCCGAATTTGGGCATACCCGAGGATCCGGCCAGCGGCGCCGCCTTCGGTTCGCTGGCGGCCTACCTGATCAAGCACCGTCTGGCGCGCGCCGCCAACCACTTGACGTTCCTCGGCGAACAGGGCCTGGAGATGGGTCGTCCGAGCCTGTCGCACGTCGAGACGGCCATCGAAAAAGGTCGTGCGGTGGATATCCGCGTCGGCGGCCAATGCGTGCTGGTCGGACGCGGGCATATCCTGCTACCCTGATTTTTTCGCCATGAGCGGCGATTCCCGTCGCTGCGCTGAACGCACGGAGGATACCGATGACTAGACTCGCCGGCTTGGCTCCCGAAATGACCGAGATGGTCGTGCAGACGCTCAGGCAGGTCGTGCAGCGGGAGTTGCCCGACGCGCGGGTCCTGGAACTGGACTCAGCGGATCTCTTCCCGCATGACCTGATCCAGAAGCTGCTCTCGCCGGACGTCGGGCTGCATCTGATCTTTCTACCGGAGTCGGCCGGAGGTCTGGGCGGCGGCGCACGCGACATCTGCCGCGTGAGCGAGGAGATGGCGGCGGTGGATCTGGGCGTGGCGACGGCGTTTTTGTCCATCTGCCTGGGCACCGATCCGATCCTGGTCGGAGGCACCGAAGCGCAGAAGGCAACGTGGCTGCCCCGCATCGCCCAGGGCCTGGTGGTTGCTTACGCGGTCACCGAACCGGAGGCCGGCAGCAACGTGGCGGCCTTGAAAACGGTCGCCGAACCGATCACCGCGCCCGACGGCGCGATCACTGCCTACCGGCTCAACGGCGCCAAGCAGTGGATCACCAACGGCGGGGTGGCCGACCTCTATACCGTCCTGGCCAAGACGCCCGGTGGTCCGTCGTTCTTCATCCTGGAGAAGGGGACGCCCGGCCTCTCGGCCGGCAAGAAAGAGGAGAAGCATGGGATCCGCGCCTCGAACACCGCGTCGGTGATCCTCGAGGACGTCGTCGTGCCGGCGGCCAATCTCGTGAGCGGCGTCGAGGGCGAGGGACTCAAACAAGCCAACGAGGTGTTCGGCTACACGCGGCTCATGGTCGGCGCATTCGGCCTCGGCGGCGGCCAGGGCGCGCTCGACCGCGCCCTGCGCTACGGCCGCGAAAGGATCCAGTTCGGAGCGCCGCTGATCGAGAAGCAGGGCTACCTGCTGAAACTGATCGTGCCGCACTGGATCGATCTCTGCGCCGGGCGGGCGTATGTCGAAGCAATCGCCCGGCGCATCGACGCCGGCGAACGCGGGTTGCAGGTGGAAGGCTCGGTGGCCAAGCTCTGGTGCACCGAGGCGGGCAACCGGGCGGCCGATGCCGCCATCCAGGCCCTTGGCGGCTACGGCTACAGCCGCGAGTACATGGTCGAGAAGATCCGCCGCGACGTGCGGATCACCTCGATCTACGAGGGCACCAGCGAGATTCAGCAGAACATCATCGGTCTGTATCGCTGGAAGGAGACCGTGCGCAGCAAGGGCGGCTTCTACGAGGCGCTCGCTGGTGCGTGCGACGAGATCCAGCAGGATCAGCCGGCTTGCGGCGCCCAGCTAGCGGCGGCGGCGTTGCGGGGGCTGAACACGATCATCCTGGACGCGCACGAAACCAAGAACGTCCGCCACCAGATCGTGCAATTCGATCTCGCCGATGCGATCTCCCGCACCC
>JAQULN010000040.1 GCA_028718575.1 Candidatus Krumholzibacteriia bacterium
TTCATGAAGGACCGGCTGCGAAAGGTCAAATGCTTGCCAGGACGCGCGTTCTCGGATCGGCTCGGTCAACGTACCGCCTTGGGTACGCCTCCCTCACCGATCCTTGCGAGCCCACGTCCTGGCAAGCATTTTCCACTTTCTCGCGGCGATCCTTCATGAATAATCCGGGTTCAGGACCGTATCGCGCCGCTGGTGGTAGGCCGCCAACACATCGGCCCGGGTCGCGTCGTGGCGGACCCGGGCCGAGTTGTTCGTGGCCGACGAACGCTGCCGGTACTACTGGACCTGGATCCGCCGCGGCAGGTTCTTTTCGCTCTTGGGCAGCGACAGCGTCAGGACACCCTGGTCGAGCTTGGCGCTGATCTTTTCGGTGTCGACGCCGCCGCCGACGTCGAACGTCCGGCTCCACTCGACCTTGCCGGGCATCTCCAGCCGCCGGTTGGTGTAGCCGTCCGGGGTCTCCAGGCTGCGTTGCGCCTTGACCGTCAGGATGTCGTTTTCGAGGCTGATCTCCAGATCCTCGTTGCGGACTCCGGGCAGGTCCATCAGGATGCGGTAGTCCTCGGCGCCCTCCATGATGTTGGTGCGGGGCAGATGCTCGCAGCCGGTCATCACCCGCGCAGCGGGGTTGTTGTCCAGCGCGGCGTTGATCCACTGAGCGATCGGGTACATGGCTTGTCCTCCTGGTCAGTCGGTTGTTCTTGCTACCTAATTTCAACCGGGAGTCGAACTCCCGTTGCTCATCGTTCGTACCGGCATCTTTACAAGCGCCATGCCGGATCCGCACGGAATCGCGACCGGAGTGATAAGTTGTTATATAACATCATGTTGATGTCCAAGGGGTCACGGTGCCGCGGATGAATCGACGGCCTTTCTGTCAAGGCGTGACACACCGGGTGCGCCATAATGACATCATGCGCCATTGGTATGTCAGCGTACTTCTGCCAGCTTGTCTGACGTTGGTCTCGGTCGGCCGCGTCCCGGCGAACGAGGTCGAACCGGCGGTCGCTCCGCCCGATTCGAGCCTGCGCGTCGGCGAGATCCGTCTTGATTTACGGGATATCTTCTCCGCCGAGGAAGTCGCGGCGGCGACCGGTCCCAACCGGCTGCTGCGTCGGACGATGAATGCCCTGCATGTCCGCACCCGATCCTGGGTGGTGCGGCAGGAACTGTTGTTCGAACCCGGCGAGCCTCTGCACGCGGACCGGCTGCAAGAATCGGCCCGCAATCTACGCGCGCTCGGCATCCTGAACCGGGTCGAGGTGGTTCCCCTGGACACCGCCCGCGACGGCCGAGTCGACATCCTGGTCCGCGCGCAGGAGACCTGGACGCTCACGACGGGGATCAATTTCTCGCTGGCGGCCAACAACGACCTGCGCTGGAACCTGGCGGTCACAGAGAAAAGCTTCCTGGGATACGGCACGGTGGTCCAGGGAGTGATCGGCGATGATCTCGATGCGCGATACGGCCGCATCTATCTGCGGCAGAACCGCGTGCTGCGATCGCCCTGGACACTCGAACTGAACTACGACGACCGGACCGACGGCTACACCCGCTGGTTGGGTCTCTCGCTGCCGTTTCGCGCCAACAACCAGACCTGGTCGTTTTCGGTCCGGGCGATGGATCGCCAGTTCCGTCCCCGCTGGTACTTGAGCAACGCCGGACCAGCCGGCCTGGATCCCGCGCGCTGGCAGCGACTGTACGCCCTGGTGCCGTGCGCCGATCGGCTGGTGCGGTCGGAGGTCCTGCGCCGGGTCAGTGCCGCCAACGAGGGGCGCATCTGGCGCCTGGGAGCGGGCGTGCAGATCTACGATCTCAGCTACGACCTCGGTCGCGGCCTCTTTGCCCTCAGCGACGGCCGTGTCGCCGACTTGTCGTTTTTGAGCGCGCCGGGACAGCCGCTGGCGCGCGACGCGGGCACGCTCGTCTGGCCGCACCTGATCGCAGCGAGCCAGGGGCGCCGCTGGGCCGTGACCCGTTTCCTGCTGCGCTACGGCAACCAGGAAGACATACCGCTGGATCCGGCCTGGGAACTGCGTTGCGGACCGGCCGGGCCGGCCGTTGGTTCGACCGCCGGCTATGGCGAGCGCTGGTTGTTGACGCTCGGCTATTCCAACTGGGATCAAACCGGCGAGAGTTTCTGGGTGCAGCGAGCGGCTGCCTCCGCGTGCCTGGGAGGCGATCGCGACCGTTACCATCAGGTCGAGCTGCTGCTGGGCCATTACCTGCGATCCGGCCGCGGCGAACGACCGCTGACGATCAAGACATTCCTGGAGGCGGGCCACGGCGAAGGGCTGCGCGGCGATCAAGCAGTATCGTTGGGACTGGATCGCGGGCTGCGTACGCTGGACGTCGACGGCATGGCGGGCGATCGCCTCCTGCGTTGGTCGACCGAGACCGGCCGCGCGCTGCCGTTCGTGATCGCCGATATCCTGCAGACCGGTTGGGGCGTCTTCTACAACGGGGGCCTTGCGCGCTGGGCCGGCGAGGAGCGAGCGCTGGCGACCGCCCGCCACGAAGTCGGCACCGGGCTGCGGCTCGGCGCGACCCGCTCCGGTAACAACGAGATCATCCGCATCGACCTCTCCTACGATCTGGGCGGCGAGGCGGGGCTGGTCTTGACGACGATCGCGCGCGGTTTTTTCTAGTCGGCCGGCCGCCGCCGGTGGCATGATCCGCGTCGATGTGCGGTCCACCGCGTTCCTTCGCCGGCCTGCTAGAGGTGCTTCGTGTCAGAGACCGCCACCCAGAGTGTCGCCAGGAACACGTTGCTGCTGACGATCGGTCTGCTCGCCGGCCGGATTCTGGCGATCTTCGTCACCAAGAAAATGACCCCGATTCTGGGACCGGCGGGCCTGGGGATCTGGGGGCTGGCCAATGATATCGGCATCATCCTCTTGACCGTCATCAATTACGGCCTGGGCGTGTTGTTGACCCGCGACATCACGCGCAACCGCGGCCTGAGCTGGCCCCTGCTGTGGGCGGCGCTGCGCCTGCGTTGGCTGCTGGGCGCCGCTTGCTTCCTGCTCTTGCTGGTCTACTTGCACACCACCGACAAGGACCCCCTGACCTCGGCGGCGGTGCTGGTCACGGCGCTCGGTCTGTTCGCCGAAACCAGCGCGATGGCCTGCGACGCGGTACTGCAGGCGCACGAGAAAGTGAAGTACCAGACCTACGGCCAGCTCGTTTCGGCCGCCGTCTACTTCGTGCTGGCTTACTGGTGGCTCGACGCGGGCTACGGCCTGATGGGCGTGGTCTGGGCGAACGTCGCGAGCCGCGTCGTTCGCCTCGCCGTGATGGCGCCGCTGATGTTCTGGCAGACCGGTCCCTGGCGCCGCGCGCTGCCCGGCGAGCAGGCGCCAGATCTCAGGAGCATGCTCCGACTCGGTTTCGCGCTGTGCATGGCGACAACGTTCGGCATCATCAGCTACAAGATCGACACCGTGATGCTCACCGAGATGGTGGGCAAGGCGGCGACGGGCATCTACGTGCTGGGGCACCGGGCGCTCGATATCCTGCTCGTCGTGCCCAATCTGTTCGTAACCGCGCTGTTTCCCGCTTTGGCGCGCTACATGGGTCAGTCTCGCCTGGACGCGCGGCGCCTCGGCGAACGCGCCCTGCGGTATATGCTCACGGCGATGGTGCCGGTGACCTGGCTGGTGGTGCTGGGCGCGCGCCCGGTCATCGAGTGGTTTGCGCGCGGCACCGCAGCGGCCGATCCCAGCCAGTTCGCCGACTCTATCTTCGTGATGCAGCTCGTGGTCTGGGGCGTTCCGTTCCAATCGGCGAGTTTCGTACTCAATCGCACGCTGATCGCCGCCGGCCGCGAGCGCGTGTTTCTGTGGATCGGTGTGGCGGCGTTGGCAACCAACGTGACGCTCAACCTGCTCTTGATTCCGCGGTACGGCTACTACGGCGCCTCGGTTGCCACGGTCATCTGCCTGGCCCAGAGTCTGGCGCTGCAGTTCTGGGTCCTGCGCGGCACGCCGGAGTGGCTGCCGCCGCGGCGAGCCTTGCTGGGACCGACCGCGGCGTTGCTCGTCAGCTGGTTCGCCGCGAGCGCGCTGCTGCATCAGGCGGCGCCGGCCTGGACGGACGGGTGGCTCGCGCTCAACGTGACCCGCGGCTGGACGCCATTTCTGGGCGGTATCGCGCTCTGGGCGGTTTGCTACGCCGCCGCGGTTTTCGGGATGCGGATCCTCGACCGCGACGATTTGCGCCTGCTGCCCCAACTCTTACGGCGGAGCGGTTGAGCGATGTTTTCCCGCTTGAGCCGCGCGTGGATTTCCGGTAAACGCAAGACAATGCCCGCCGCCGCCGCTCATCCCGGTTGATGCGCGGTCGTCCGGGGTCGAACTAGACTGCAGGCAACCGAAGGGCAACGCATGGAGACCATCCGTCAGTTCGCCGCCGATCTCTCGGGCACGGTCTGGGGCTGGCCCGACCTGTTCCCAGCGATGGTGGCCGCGCTGCTGCTGACCGGTTTGTTCACCACGGTCAGCCTGCGTTTCCTGCAATTGCGCGGACTCAAGCACAGTCTCGACATCATTCGCGGCAAGTACGACGACCCCAAGCATGCCGGCGACCTCTCGCATTTCCAGGCGCTGACGACCGCCTTGTCGGCCACCATCGGCATCGGCAACATCGCCGGGGTGGCCACGGCCATCCACTACGGAGGTCCCGGCGCCCTGTTCTGGATGTGGGTGACCGCCGTCTTCGGCATGGCCTTGAAGTACACCGAGTGCACCCTGAGCCTGAAGCACCGCTCGATCCTGGCGGACGGCAAGGTTGCCGGCGGCCCGATGTACTACATCGAGAAGGGCCTCGGCCGGCGCTGGAAGCCTCTGGCCGTCGTCTTCGCCGTCTGCGCGGCGACGTCGAGCTTCGGGTCGGGCAACAGCATCCAGGCCTTCACGGTCGCCGATCAGTTGCGCGCCGATCTTGGCGTGCCGACGTGGCTGACCGGCGTAGTCTCGGCGTCGTTGATCGCTGCGGTCATTCTCGGCGGCATCACGCGCATCGGCCTGGTCACGAGCCGGCTGGTGCCGTTCATGGCGGCGGTCTACGTGACCGGCGCGTTGCTGGTCTTGGCGCTGAACTTGCCGGCGGTGCCCGGTATCCTGGTGCTCGTGTTCAAGAGCGCCTTCCAACCGGCGGCCCAGGTTGGGGGCTTTGCCGGGGGCACGTTCATCTTCATGTTGACCTGGGGCGTCAAACGCGGCCTGTTCAGCAACGAATCGGGGCAGGGCTCGGCGCCGATCGCCCACGCTGCGGCAAGGACCGACGAGCCCGTACGCGAGGGCATGGTCGCGTTGATGGAGCCGTTCATCGACACCCTGGTGATCTGCACGCTGACCGGCCTCGTGATCTTGTCGACCGGCGTTTGGGACGACAAGCAGCCCGCCGAGCTGCCGATCAATCCCCAGACCGACCTCGTCGTGATCAACCGCGACGCCGGCGTCGGCATCAACGGCCGGGTCGCCGCCGCCGACCGGTTCAGCGGCGTTCTGTACATCGACCAGGGCCGGCCCACCGACGCGTCGCTGGTGTACAACCACTCGCTGGTCGGTCAACCGCGGGTGCTCCAGGACGGACGCGTGTGGCAGGGCACCATTGCCGTGGCGAACGGCGTGATCGACTTCAGCGCCATTCCCGCGCTGCGGCTGGCCGGCGACGTGACCCTGAACGGCTCGCCGTTGACCGCTTGGGCCTTCCAGCGGGGTCTGGCGCCGCTGGCGGGCCGCTGGGGATTCCTGGTCGTGACCGTCGGCGTGGTTCTATTTGGCATTTCCACGGCGATCAGCTGGAGCTACTATGGGGACCGCGCCGTCGTGTATCTTTGGGGTCCGCGCGGCGTCTTGCCGTACAAGATCCTTTTCTGCGTGATGAACTTTCTGGGTGCTGTGTTCTCGCTGGAGATCGTCTGGAACTTTGGGGACACGGCCCTCGGCTTGATGGCTTTGCCCAATCTGCTCGCCCTTGTGTTGCTCAACAGGCAGGTGCGCGGCTTGACGCAGGACTACGCGTCCCGCCGCCGCGCGACCCGCCGCTGAAGTACTGAAGGGGGCCCGCGATGAACCCGCGGATCTGCGCGCAATGCGGTGCGGTGATCCTGGACCACGCCATCGATCACCGGCGCCGCCACTTCTGCAGCGACGAGTGCTGCGAGCGTTTCGAGGACCTCTTCATGAAGTGCGGCGAACCGGATCCCGTCGATCTGGAATCCGCCGCGCTGGAGCTTGCAGAGGTGGAATTCGACGAGGACATCATCGCCGGCCGCGACGATGATGATCCGACCGCGGACGACCTCGACGACGATCTCGCTGCGGATCTCGACGACGATCTGGAACTGGATCTCGACGGCGAGTCGGAGGCCGTCGGTCCTGCCTGAATCACGCGGGCTAGCCGCAGCCCGAGCAGCCGCCGCTGCCGCCGCTGCCGCAGCTGTCGCCCGCCTTGTTCAGGCGCAACAGATAGCCCTTCTGGTGGGCTTCGTCGACATAGTCGATCGTCAAGCCGCCGGATTGTCCGACGATGTCGCGGGTCTGCGGGTCGACCAGGATGGAGTACCCGTTCTGCGATAGGACCGAGTCGTCTGCCTGTGGCTCATCCAGAGCCATGCCCAGGGCGGGGCCGCTTCAACCGAAGCCCTGAATGAATACGCGCACGCCTTTGCCCTCGTGCGCAGAGAAATCGAAGGCGCCGAGGGCAGAATCGGCGGTGTCGGTCACCGTGATCAGCTGGGAGTCGTTCACATTGGCCTGCTTTCATTGATGGCCGGCCCCGGTCGCAACCGACGGCCGTCGGGTTTGGTAGTCCAAGATCGGCATCTCCGCGCCAAGTCGCAAGCCCCGGCCCCCGGACTCACTCGCCGGCCGGCGCGTAGACCTCGTCGCGCAGTCCGAGGAAGCGTTTGGCCGACACCAGCCAGCTATAGCTGACCGGGACCAGCAGGAGCGTGATCGCCTCGTCGGACAGCATCCCGGCGCGGCGACCGCGGTTGGCGAGATCGATCATCAGCAGCGAGGCATTGACGACCACGCCCGACAGTGCGACCACGCGGAACACCGACAACAAGGTCAGGTCCCATCCCATCAGTACGTGGCCCCAGATCGCGAAATGGATGAGCTGACCGTGCGAGTTGCCGATAACCCACGCGCATGTGACGTCGTCGAGTCCGGGCAACGCGGCCACCAGCGCATGCTGGAACTCAGTCCACATGGGAGCGAGTCTTCGAAGTGCGTGTGGACGAAGCTACGCCGTGCGGCAGGCTTCGGCTGCGACCAGCAACAATCTTCGAGGCACAAACTAGTCTTTGAAGGACGCCAATGCCTCGTCGACGCTCTCGTAGGTCTCGAACACCGACGTCAGGCTGGTGACCGAGAACAACCGGTCGATACGGGTGCTCAGGTTGCAGATCTTCATCTGCCCCATGTTCTTCTTCAGCGTGGTCAGGCCGCTCACGAGGATCCCCAGCCCGGTGGAGTTGATGTAGCGCACTTTGTCCATGTCCAGGACCAGGTCCATGTGGCCTTCACTGACCAGTTCCTTGATCGTTCCGGTGAACAGCTCGTAGTCGCTGCCGCCCATGATGTCGCCGGAAAGCTGCAGCACCATGGCTTTCTCCTGCGGGCTGCGATTGATCTTCACGATGATCCCCTTCCTTGCTGGCAGCGGGCGGCCCCTGCCGGAGAAATCTGGTCACTTCACGCAGTCGGCCTGTTCGGCACGGTCGGTCCGGGTGTACGCAAACGACAGCCCCGCAGCGGTGCGACGGGAATCCACACCCCCGCTGCACCGGACGTGGATGGCGCATAGAATAACCATAATCGGTGCCCGGTGTAAACAAGTCCATGCGCCGGCGGCGAGGCCGGCTCAACCCTCGATCGCGTCCAGTAGTTTCAGATGGTCCTCGTAAGGCATGGCCTGCCAGCTTTCGGCGCTGAGCGCTCCCTCGGCCCGGGAGATCAACGACACGCGGTGGGCCGTGTCCGCGTCGGGCGCCTCGTAGATGTCCATGAAGTCGTAGGGACCGAGCAGCGCGTAGTGGGCGATGAACCTCACGTCGGGACAGAGTTTGCGGACCTTCTGGAGCCACTCCTTGCCAAGAGCGCGGCGTACGGTCGCGTCTTGTAGGTTTTCGGTGGCCAGTCTGGTCATGAGGATGAATGTGGGCATGGGGCGACCTCCTGCGCGGGGTTGGAGGCGGCCAAGCCGACCGGACCGACCGGCGGCCGGCGCCGGGTCCGCTGAGATCTTAGCAGAATGATCGCCTCGATGTTCGGATATTCTTACCGATACGTTGCGAAGGAGTCTACGCGCGGATCTGGCGGGACGGTTCCCGACTCCCGCCCGCGCGCGCATGAATGACCCAGAACAACGAAGCCCGGGCCGTTGCCGGCCCGGGCGCGACATGCCCGTGGCGACCCGGTCGCCGGTTCGTTCCGGCGGCGGACTGACCCCGAGCCTCGACCATTCGGGGTCAGCGGGCTGTCATGGCAGCGTGATCAGTCGTAGAGAAGCTGCGCCGTGACGGTGATGCCGTCCGTCTCCCGGATCTCCACCGTGTAGCGGCGGAAGGCATCCGCGGTGTAGCTCTTGATCTTCAACTCCTTGACCGCCACCGCGGGTCCGGTCCAGATGACCTGATGGCCCTCGTAGACCGTGACGATGGTCGTCGGTTTGTGAATCTCGGCGCTTGGCAAGATGGAGAGGTACAGGTGGGTCGGTCCATCGGCAACGCCGCTGCCGGCGACCTCCGTATAGGGAGCCGCCGTGACCGACACGATCAGCGTGAGAGCGAACGCGGCTCCGGCCAGCAGCAACAGAGCCAGGGATCCGCACACGATTTTCTTCATGGAGGGTCCTCCTTCCCCTGGGGAATCCACGTCGAGGCGCCGGCACTCTAGCACTGCGCCGCCGGTCTGTCACGCTATTCTCTGGGCACGATTCGCGCGGGCGCCTCGACTTCCATTTCCAGGAGCGCCTGCGACAGGGTCTTGCCCTGCGGATCGAGCAACAACGACACAGTACCGCCGCCGCCGAGCGCCTTTTCGAGCAGGAAGTTCAGCGCCAGCAGATTATGCACCTCGTGCCGGACGACCTTGCCCTTGACGATACCCCGGAAGAACCGGCGCACGACCACCGCGGTCAGCGATTCGCGCAGCCAGTCGTAGACTGCCTCCGAGCGAGCAATCACGCCGATGTTGCAGGTGTCGCCCTTGTCGCCCGAGCGCGCGTGCGCGAGTGTGCGGAGCTTGACCCGGCGCGTACGTCCCGGCCAGGCGCGAACGCGCGGTCGGCGTCCGGCCGGCGCGGGAGCTTGCGCGGCGCCCGGAGCCGCGTCGGTGAACTCGATCGTCTGTGCGGTCTCGCCGCCGCCTGCAGCCAGCACCACGACCCGCGCCGCGACGCTGCGGCGCCGAATCAGCGCCGGCCAGTAGGCGACGACCGGCGTCGGCTTCGGCCGCCCGCCCGTGACCGCCATGCCGCTGGGTCCCGACAGGATCAACGCCGGCAGGAGCACGCCGAAGGCCTCGACCTTGGCGCGGTCCGGGTCGCGCACGGCCAGGCGCAACAGCACCTCGTCGGGCTCGCAGCGGTCGAGGCTCGCGGGCCAGATCGAACCGCTGCCCACCACCGACGTGTGCGTGGCGGCGTAGCGTTGGCCGAGGCGCCGCCAGAAGATGGCGGCGGCGGCTTGGGCCTTGGCGACGGCCTCGGGACCGCTGATCAGCACCGTGCCCGCGGCTTTCCAGCCGTCGTCATACGCCATCGACACCTTGAACCGCTCCGGCCGCGGCGCGCCGCGCACGCCGCTGACGCGCACCCGATCGCGTCCGGCCGGCGCGAGTGCGATGGTGTCGAAGCGGGCGATGGCGTCCGGTGAGATGTAGGCGCGCGGGTCGCCCATTTCGTAGACGAGCTGTTCCTTGACGGTCGCGGTCGACACGAGTCCGCCCGTGCCGCGGTGCTTGGTCACGACGAACGATCCGTCCTCGTTCATCTCGATGATCGGATAGCCGACGTGCGCAAGACCGGGCACCGTACGCCAGTCCGTGAAATTGCCGCCCGACGCCTGGGCGCCGCACTCGATGATATGGCCGGCCACGACGCCGGCGGCCAGGCGATCCCAGTCGTCGGCGGCCCAGCCGAAGGCGTGGATCATCGGCGCCAGCGTGATGCCGGTGTCGGTGACGCGGCCGGTGACGATGACCTGGCAGCCGGCCTGCAGCGCGCGCACCACCGGTTCGGCGCCGAGGTAGACGTTGGCCGCTGTCACGCGCGCGCGCACCGGCGCAAGCGGCGCGCCGGTTTCCATGTTGGCCAGCGGGTCGCCGCCGGCGGCCAGGTCGACCAGACGCGGCAGGATGTCGTCGCCGTCGACCACACCTACGGTGACCGCCAGACCCAACTCGCGGGCCAGCGCCTGAATCCTGCGGCCGAGACCGAGAGGATTGATGCCGCCCGCGTTCGTGATCACGGTCACGCCGCGTTCGACCAGCAACGGCAGGCACTCGCGCATCTGCGCCAGGAAATCCCCGGCGTAGCCGAGTTCCGAATTGCGGGCGCGCTGCGCCTGCAGGATCGACATCGTCACCTCGGCGAGATAGTCGAGCGTCACGTAGTCGAGCGGCCCGCCGGTGAGTTGGCGCCGCAGCGCGCCGGGGTCGTCGCCCCAGTAGCCGCCGGCGTTGCCGATCCGGATCATGCGGCGCGGCAATGCCGCCGGCGCGGCGATTCGCTGCCCAGGCATCAGGCCCTTCCTTCCAGAACCAACAGCGGTTGCCCTTCGAGCACCTGGTCGCCCACGCTATAGAGCACGTCCTTGACCGTGCCGCTTTCGGGCGCGCAGATGTTGTACTGCATCTTCATGGCTTCGATCACCATCAGCGCGGCGCCGCGCTGGACCTCTTCGCCGGCGCGGCACTGCACCCCGACCACGATGCCGTTGATCGGCGCGGTCAGGCGGCCGCCGCCGGCGTTCTCCTCGGCCGTGTGGGCGGGCGCCGGCAGCGCGAACGTGTGCACGTGTTGGCGGAAGTGCACCGTGACCGCCGACGGCGTGGCCGTCACGGTCGATTTGAGCGAGTGGCCGTCGAGTTCGGCGAAGAGTCGCCGCCCCTGCAGGCGGGCGGTGGCGCGGATCTCGCGGTCGGCCACGTCCAGCCGGTAGCGGCCGGAGCCGTCGCAGTCCACGCCGATCAGGATCTCGTGCCCTTCGTGGTCGAGCAGACGGACCGTATCGCGGGCCGGCCCGTTGAGCCGCCACGCCGGCAGCGCCGACCAGGGCGAATGGGGATCATGGGTCAGGCTGTCGCGTTGCCGGGCTCGCCGCGCCCGGCATTCCACCAGATAGAGCGCGGCCAGCGCCTGGAACCGCACCGGCGACAGGCCGTTGGTGCCGACGAGCAGCGCGGCATGGTCGCTCAAGAAACGGGTGGACAGGTCGCCCGAGGTGAACGGGCGCGAGTCGAGGATGTTGGCCAAGAAATTTAGGTTATGCGCGACCCCGACAATACGGTACTCCTCCAGCGCGCGGTTGATGCGGCGGATGGCGAGCGGCCGCTGCTCGTCCCAGCAGATCAGCTTGCTGATCATCGGGTCGTAGTGGCTGGAGATCGTGTCGTTCTCGCGCACGCCGCTGTCGACGCGCACGTGGCGCGAGGTTTCCGGCTCGGCCATGAAGGTGATGCGGCCGGGCGACGGTTTGAAATCGTCGTCGGGGTCCTCGGCGTAGATGCGGGCCTCGATCGCGTGGCCGTGAATGCGCACGTCGTCCTGCGGCAACGGCAGCGGTTCGCCGGCGGCGACCAGGAGCTGCCACCGAACCAGATCCTGGCCCGTGACCATCTCGGTCACCGGATGCTCGACCTGCAGACGGGTGTTCATCTCCATGAAGTAGAAGCCGCCGTCGTCGCCGAACAGATACTCGATGGTGCCGGCCCCCACATAGTCGATCGCCCGCGCGGCCAGGACCGCCGCCTCGCCCATCGCGCGGCGTTGACCGTCGGTCAGGCCGGGCGCGGGGGCTTCCTCGACGATCTTCTGGTGGCGGCGCTGGATCGAGCAGTCGCGGTCGCCCAGGTAGATGCAGTGGCCGTGCGTATCGGCGAACACCTGCACCTCGACGTGGCGCGGCCGCGGCAGGTAGCGCTCGAGAAGGACGCGGTCGTCGCCGAAGGCGCTGCGGGCCTCGCCGCGGGCCAGCGCCAGCGCGGCCGCGAAGTCCTCCGACCGCTCGACCACGCGCATGCCCTTGCCGCCGCCGCCCAGCGCGGCTTTGATCAAGAGGGGATAACCGATCTCGGCGGCGGCGGCGGCGAGCACCTGGTCGTCCTGATCATCACCATGGTAGCCGGGCAGCAACGGCACGCCGGCCGCGGCCATGATCGTCTTGGCGCGGCTCTTGTTGCCCATGGCGTCGATCGCCGCGGGCGGCGGGCCCACGAACACCAGGTCCGCCTCGGCGCAACGGCGGGCGAAGGCCGCGTTCTCGGAAAGAAAACCGTAGCCTGGGTGCACGGCATCGGCGTTGGTTTGGCGCGCGGCGGCCAGGATTCGCTCCTGGTTCAGATAGCTCTCCTGGCTCGGCGCGGGCCCC